>JADFJB010000066.1 GCA_022566355.1 candidate division KSB1 bacterium | reverse complement strand
GATATATGAATACAATAAGAATTTTTGAGATAGATTTATCAAAGCCAAAAACTGCAAGTAAAACTTAATCGTTTAGCCGACCGGTTAGGAAGAAGACAACCAGCTTGCTAGAAAATATTAAAAAAATACTTACGCAATCCTATCCATATGAGTTTGACCTAAAAGAGACTTTAAAATCATCTGCCGGAATTGGTCTTTTCCTCTTTTTGTTTTTTGTATTCTTCAAACCCTTTGGCCTGGATCGTGCTTCAACAAGCACCCTGATCTTTTTTAGCACACTGAATGCAGTGACTTCGATTGCCATTGCGGCCTCCATTTCGATTGGCGGCCGGATTTTATTTCCGAAAAAGTTTAGCCAGGAAAGCTGGCGTCTGGTTGATGAAATTGGCATTACAATCGTTATTTTATTTTCAATAGGACTTGGTGTCACGTCGATTGTGATTTACATGGAGGGTTTAACGATCAGTTTATCAAACTTTGCAGCTACCTACCTGGAGATACAGTACTAATGTACTATTGGTCAGTGTTTTTCCGGTGGCAGGATTATTGTTTTTCAATCGCTATAAGCAGTTAAAACAGCAATCTAAATTAGTTGATGAACTGAATCGACAGTTATCACAGATTCGCAGCAGATCTCAGCAATCGGCATCACGGGAAAATGATTCTATCACTTTACTGTCCGAGACCGGTAAAGAATCAGGCGATCAAAATATGCCCATTCTTGGAGATGATCCCCGCCATTTAGGCAAGCAGAAAACCTTTGCGGCGACACCCGTGCAAATTGGCAATAGTACCCCCGGTTACATCTATGTGATTCTGATGGGAGAACAATACGATTCCGCTGCAGACATGCTTCGGGAAAGTTTTATTATCCGAAATACTTCGATGGGGATATTAGCAGCATTTATCACCACAGGACTTATTGGACTGATATTGTTTGCACTTTTAACAAAACGTTTTCACCAAATGACTTCCAAAGTCAAAGAATTTGAACGAGGGAAATATGATGTTCGGATTTCATCAAAATCCAGTGATGAGGTGGGTCAGCTTTCACAAGCATTTGATCATATGGCAGATACGATCACTGCAAATATGGAAGAATTAAAAAAAACCGACAATTTGCGCCGTGAATTGGTTGCCAACGTTTCCCACGATTTGCGCAGCCCCCTGGCATCCATTCAGGGTTATCTTGAAACGATCATGATGAAAGAAAATAGTCTTTCTGCCGAAGAGTCACGAAAATACCTGCAAATCATTTTCGATAATACCAAAATGCTTGGTAATCTTGTTGATGATTTGTTTGAGCTTTCGAAACTGGATGCACAACAAATACAACCACAAACTGAATCCTTTTCCATGGCAGATCTCACACAGGATGTTGTGATCAAGTTCAATCCCTTGGCAAAGAAATTAGACATTACACTCGATCTTAATCTAGCGAAGTCCTTGCCAATGGTTCAGGCTGATATTGCTTTAATAGAACGAGCACTTTCAAACCTGATCGACAATGCCATTCGATTTACGCCACCGCAAGGAACCGTAACAATATATTTGAAAAAGAAGGGCAACCAGGTTTTGGTTGATATAACCGACACGGGTCCTGGAATTCCGGCAGAGGAATTACCGCTCATATTTGAGCGTTTTTATCGAATTGATAAAAGCCGGGCAAAAAGTTACGGTGGCGCGGGATTAGGCCTTGCGATCGCCAAAAAGATAATCGAGCTGCATGACTGTAAAATAGAAGTGAAAAGCGAAATAAACCAGGGGACTACCTTTTCTTTTGGTTTGGAAACTCTCTAATTATAATTGAGTCTGCTTTAAAAACCGATGCCATCGCTTTTCTAAAAAAAATTGATACATAAAAACAAATACTTTTTAGAGCGATGGAATCGGTACCCCACCTTTTAGAATGAACTCATAATTAAAAACAAGCCAATTATTATAGCCGATAGAAATCTCATATTTTCCATTGAAGTTACCTACTATTAGGAAAATTTTTCTTATCTTAATCGGAATAGTTTACGGGCTATCTCAATATGGTCAATTTGTAATCGATAAATGTAAATCCCACTGGGAGTTTGCTTGCCATGCTGATCTCGGCCATCCCAATTTGTTTGATAAGTTCCAACCTGTTTTTGTCCACTTTCCAGAACTCTTATTTCCCTCCCTAATATATCATAAATAGTTAGTTGTATTTGAGATGGTAATGGAATAGTATATTGTATTTGAGTTTGCCCGAAAAATGGATTCGGGTAATTTTGTGAGAGTTCATAATAAATTGGAGCATCCAAAACAACTGGCTCATCTATATCTACAGTCTCAAATTTTGGGTGATAGGGATACCAAAGCTGCAATTGCCGGGCAACATGCTTCATAACGGTGATGCTTGACAGTCTATCCGCTCCCAGACCTGCCGCAAATGCAAGAACAACTTCCTGTGTGTCGCCAGGGGCCAGGGTAAAAGGACCGGAAGAAATCATAGTTCGTCGATCTCCCCCTCGCAATGAATATTCCTTTCCCAGTCCGTCAATATGTCCAGTAGCTGTTACAGGATTTCCTGCATACGGGAAAAAAGTAGGTTCAACTCCAGGAGGAAATGAATATCTAACATCAGGTCCAAATAAAGGCGCAAAACCTCTTAAAATTTTATACCATTGAATCGTATTGGTTTGGTAGCTTCCTCCGGGATCGGAAAATGGATTTCCCGTACCAAAAAATGTAAATGAGGACATAGGTAAGTTTTTCCAATCCGCAATTGTTTTTCCATTAAAGAAAGCAGATTCTCCTTGTGCTGGTATTCTTGGTCCTTGTAAATATAGATAACCTATTGAAGGTGGCGGCAGGTTAAATTTTCTAAATTCGTTATCCAGACTTATTTCGTTGTAGTAGTAACCAAGATTTAATGCAGGATCACTACCAACGAGATCGTCTGAATGGTTACCCAGATCTCCGTCCGTCCACAAACAAATATACATACTATCAAGCCAAAAAGAGCCTTTAGTGTCATTTTCAGAAATCTCAACGCCACCCTTGTTGATGATCTTCAGCTTGCGATAATAAATACCGTTCCAATTATCTTTGCTTTTAAATGCCCATTGCGTCAATTGCAATTCCAATCCTAACGGTTCAGAATCTGAGAATTTACGTGTTTTATCTTGGTCCAGATCATTAAATATTGTGTAGATTACCTGGTCTGCCGGGAAATTAGGTGTACCAGCAGAAATTCCCGGCTCATCATAATTGTCCGTGATTAAATCAGCTGCTGTGAAGTTATCGTCAAATTCTGGTGGTGGATCATAAATGTTATTGCCATTTCGGTCTATAAACGGTGCGCCAAATTGTACCGGCCATTCACGCCAATCTCTTGCATATTGAGCTTGGATTTCTTGTAGTTGGCTAGAAGTTACTTCTTTGGGATTAATTTCATTGGTTTCGGCAGCATCTTTGATCACTTCTTCTTTAGACATAGTTAAATAATCACGGCGAATTCGATAAATCCGGGACTCTTCTGAATCTGGATTAGCTGCAAATGCGGTTGCCCCGCTTCCAATAATCCGACCAGCACGGGTTCCGGTTTGGTAAGATCCTCCCCCCACTCGGATAAGTTGGTCGAACGGAGCCGGTTGTTGCATGTCAGAATCAATATAAGCCTTGCCACCCCAAACAAATCCATCCTGGTAGATAACCACTGCAGTACCTCGGGGAAAATGAGTTCCCACTGAATTACTCGGACCATGGTTCATTTGTCCGTCTGCCCGTAACCAAGAGGTTAGGTTATTAATGTTTAAGAGGGCATATTCTTTATTGAATGTGGATAATGAGTTAATTGCCTTTTGAGTTTTATCCTTCTCGGGAGTATAAGCGAAAGATAATCCAGCAATCAGAATACAAATGTTGAGTATTCCCATCCCAAGCCGTATACACATTGTTTTTCTTGTTTGGTCATTCATTGTTAGTCATCCCCGGAATGTAAAGCCTGAATTTGTTTTTCAGATAGTTTTATTTTAGTTAACGACATTGATTTCAGTTAGCGTTAGTAGAATCTAAAATCCCATTTTACATGAAGATAAAGATATTACTTGAACTGGGCAATGGTTATTTGGTTTGATAAAACTACCCAAATATCTTTAATGTCAAGAAATTATCTGGATTTGTATTCAAAAAAACAAAACCATGTTCCCCCTGTTATTTTTCTGCATTTTTCTGCAGGGTTATTTCGGCCGAGAACCGGTTCTGTCACTCCTTCATGCTGTCCGCGATAAAGTAAAAAGATCCCCGATAAACTTGTGCCCGTACGTTTTTAACGGGTAAGCATCGGGGATAACATTTTGGTAGTACTCGGACAGTCTCGAAGCATACGGAGATGACGATAAATGGTGTTTCCGTTTAGGCACTATTTATTTCGCCAGCGTCATTATCTTTGAACTTTTAAATTTGCCGGACTCCAAAGTATAGACATATCTGCCAGATGGGATCAAACTACCTGAATTATCTTTTCCATCCCATTCAACTCTATTCAATCCTCTCGATCTTTTATCGGATTCAATCAATGTTCTAACCAACCGGCCATTCAGATCATAAATTCGTAGCGAGATCGTTTCAGATTGGCTAAGAGAAAACTTAATGGTTGTACTAGGATTAAACGGGTTTGGATAATTCTGGTATAACTCATACGACTTAGGCGTTTTTGCAAGACCAGGCTCTTCAACACCAACAGTAACACTTACCGTAAATGTATCCGGGCTTGTTGTCGTAAAGCTGTTGGTTTCGCCTTCGCCAGGAGGAGAAATAAGAAAAAGGTGTTCATTGGCGTTTTCCATAAAAACAATATTTCCTGCAGCATCGAAGTCAAAAGATGCCCGGGATTGAACATTGCTATCATCACCATAAAAGTCATTTTCCGTGATGATTCGAATCACATCAGGGAAAACAGAGTGAATATCATCGACTCTCCAAATTCCATCTTCATCTTTATCCTCACCTGCCCTGGTAACAAAATATAAAATGTCATCGGCAGCAGAATTTCGATCGGCGCCGCGATCGAAAACCAGGTCATTGGCAATGAATGTTTTTTCTTCGCCTAAAAACCAAAACGCATCATCATCGGTTACTGGCAGGGTTCCCGTAAGGTCGTACCTACGGATACCGCGACCATCTGAACCCAGTTGATTACTCGCCCTTAGACTGACATATAGAAATCCTTCGTCATCCAAATTTATTTGGTGGGGAAAAAAGCCGCTAAATTGAGCCAATAACTCCATATCCCCTGCCTTCATTGAATCAGCCGTGCCAATATTGCCACGCCAGATTTTATTGTCTGCAGCTACATAAATTGTGAGGGCTTCTCCTTCTCCCTGTAGATAAAGACCTTTTGGATTGGTTAGACCTGTAATCACAGAAGTAATTGAATAGTCCTGGTTCAAACGTCTTATTTCACCAAATTGAATAGCCGAAACGTAGAATCGATCTAAAGCATCAAAAACAGCTCCGTACATGACATCAGAACCTCCACCCCAGTCGATTGTACCGCCATCGTTTATATCTGCAGCTACTAGAAACGGGTCATGGAATGAACCATCTGGATTGTAAATAGTAATGCCTTTTCCCACTTGTGGTAGATCGCCGCCAGTGTTGGGTGTATAAATCAACCCGAATAGGGGACTACTCATGTCTTTAACAACTGCACACCCTCGTGTAAAAATCTCAATATCACCGGAGTCAAAAAATACCCTCCAATCCGTGCTAGATGCATTCGGTTGTACAGCCGTCACTTCGTAAATATATTGTTTGCCAGTCTCGGCGCCAGTGCCATCCCAATCTACAGAATTCAAACCGCTTCCCATCGCCCCACCATCAATTTGGGCGATAATATTGCCGTTGGCAGCATCCTTAACCACGACAATTACTGAAGAGGCTGCAGCGTTTAGTAAGAAAGATATCTTTGCACCTGTCCCATCAGAAAAATTACCATCAAATGGTGAATCATCCGGGTTTATGATTTTCAGTTGGGAAGCGAAAACATTGGCGACAGCCTGGTTGGTTTTACTATAAAAAACACAACAAGAAATGATTGCTATGATGAATTGTAATCGTTTTTTCATGATTATTCTCCAATTCTTATTAGTGAAATCATCTTTAAAATAGTAAACAATGGTTCATTCTAAGAGCAAACTCCAACATGTTAAGAGTTGAATGCTCAACTCATGATTATTGTCCTTATTTGACCAGGATCATCTTTTTTTTAATTTTACTTTGGCCTGCACGTAGGCTGTAAAAATAAATTCCTGAAGCGAATTTGCCGGCATCGAAGTTGGATCGGTATATTCCCGGCGGCAGTTGTTCGTCTACTAAAGTGGTAATTTTTTGACCTTTAAGGTCAAAAATAGCGAGAATGACATGTTCTGAACTTTGAATCTCAAATTCTATCGTGGTTATTGGATTGAATGGATTGGGATAATTCTGTCGTAAAGAAAAACCGGTAGGTATGGTTTCGGCAACCTGCTCCACACTGACAACTGTGCCTAAATTACCATCAAAAACCCATTTTTCTATGGCCCAACCGTAAAACGATTGCGAATAAACAGCCGGTTCGTTACTCACATCAACATCATAAACTGAGGTAAAACCACCCACTCTGCCGTTGCTGCTGCCAGTACTATAAGAATTAGTATTATTAAAATTCCATTGAGCCACATCAATTGTATCAAGACTGGTTCCTGTAGCTGGATCAATGGCAAAAACACGACCCGTTGCATAACCCCCGCAGGTTTCTGTCGAACCGCTTATGCAGAGAAATGAATCGACAGCGGCAAATAGGAGACCAGGATTATCGAGATAGTCCATACCGAGGAAAGTTGTGGATCCCACCAGTATGCCATCCACGTCTAAATAGGTATCCGTTGGAGAAATAACAGCAGAAAAGGAATTATCCTGAGTGTAGCCATTGACGGGATCACCGACAAATTTCATAATACTTTTGGTTTCAATCATACTAACAAATACCTGGGCACCGTCGCCACTTGCTGCGACACCTTGATAAGTGCCGGGAGGAAGGTCAATAATAGTAGATGGAGTATCGGTGTGGCCACCTGCATCGCCCCATGTAGTTCCAGGAGAATTAATGGGTGCAAAGATTTTTAGTTCGCTATTTTTCCCATCGGTCCCAACGTGGTCAACCACATAGACATATCCTGCAGTGTCCACATCAATAGCAAATATATTTTCAGAACCCGTTTCCATACGGAAATCAGTTGGCAAAATTCCGAATCCGGTGAGCTCGAATACCAAAATATTGTGATTAGCGTCGTTGTTGGCCACATATACATAGCTGTTTTTCGCCCCGGCAATTTGCCAGGCTCCGTTCAGGAGTACCTGGTCAAGTCCAGAACTCCAAACCTCAAATTGACCGGTTGGGCCATATTCTTGCAGTGCAACCCGACCCACAGCTGAATCCGCCTCGAAATAACCCACCAGGTAGTTGTCGTCGAAAGTTCCAAAAATATCGTTGTTATCTGTGATTGAAGACACCAACGCCACAAATGCATTTGGCCCAACAACGGCTATACTGGAGGTTCGATCTCCCGTACCATTGCCTGGTTCGTCCAGAGTGACGTATCGCGTACTCCACTGGTTTGTTTGAGCCATTATAAAAGCGGGGGTTAACATCAAAAAAAAGAGTACTATAAGTATCAATTTCTTCATAACGATTATCTCCTTTTAAGGGGCAAGTATGGCAAATATTGAAGTCTGAAAATTTAGATATATGCCTGGCATTTTGAAAAAAGCCTACCTTACCAAGGACATGGTCTTCGTTTTAGAGAAATTCCCAAAAACCAATTTATAGACATAAACTCCACTGGTAACAGGATTTCCGTTTTTGTCCGTTGCATCCCATATCACACTATGTGGACCTCGTGAATATTCTTGATTATCTATCAGGGTTTTAACCTCTTGTCCCAGTGAATTGTAAATCTTCAAACTGATTCTATTCTCTAAAGGCAAAGTAAAAGTAATGTTGGTTGTAGGATTGAATGGATTCGGATAATTTTGTTCAAGGATATAATCTTTGGGAGTAATGACTATCCAAGCCGGAGGAGCTTCGTCTTCTACACCTGTGCTCAAAGTTACCGGAATCGATTGCGTCGAGTCGCCCCATTCGAAGACAAAAATTCCGTAGGTATTTACCGTAAACAATTCACCCTCGAGAATATCACCTTCTGGACCGCAAGCGCCTTTGTACCCCACTACAAGATCCCGGTTGCCATCATTGTCTAAATCCATGCCTGGATATGTATAAATGGAATTAAAAAGACCATCGCTCAGGTCATAGGCCTCATCGAGATTGAATTGACCCAGACGTCCATGGTTGGTATAACTGGCCGGATCCGAAAGAGCGCCGGAGCCATTGTATTCAATATTAATAATTTCCGGGACTGTGCTTACGTAGATATCAAAACCATCAGAGCCACTGCCATGATCCTGGTCGCCAATCGCCATGATGCCAAACTGCTCGACACCCTCCGAAATGATATGTAGATCCGATTCACTAACAAATGCATCATTGACGATATTGTCCATAACATAAATTCTTTGAATTCCTTGATTGGACCAACCCGCAGCAAATATGACGGCCACATTTCCATCGACATTGACAATTTCTATGTCGGCTTTTACATTAAAAATACTGGTTTCGCTGATCGGAACAACACTGCCGTCAGTATATGTATCTACACCCGATACTTCCAGAAAACCAACTCCGGCGCCAGAGTTTGTGTTCGTCCAACCCAACACAACAATTTCAGCAAATCCATCATTATCGATATCGCCAACGGCAGTGTTGACTGGTGTATATCCATCATCACCAAAATCAATAGCCTTGGCCATCCCTGTATATTTGTATTCTAATCGGATGCTTGCATCCCCACCGGTAAAGGTGCCACTTTCTACTTCTAATATATATAGATTTCCAGTCTCAAGTGTGCTGTCAAATACACGAGGTGTATAAAGCAACTCATTTTTGCCGTCGCCATCTATATCCTGTACTGTAAGTGGGTTTTCGGCACGTCCTACTGACAGTGCATCAAACAGTGGGTCTATCTCATCAAATTTGAGCTTGAACGCTGGTTCCGCGCCGTAGTCATTGTCGTTCCCGGTATACTCATAAAAATAAAGACCTCGTTGGGCGCGTGACAAACTATCCGTCGCGCTATAGCCAACCTGGAAAATAATCTCCATTTTTCCGTTATTGTCGAAATCTCCGACTGTTACTGAACGGGGAGTTGACCCACCGCCAAACCCACCGGGATTGAGCTTTTTAGACCCCCACACATATTCCAGGGTATTGTCCCCAACTACTTCAAAAACCAATATCCTGCCGCCATCGCGATACTCCGTTACAAGAATTTCTGGTTTACCATCACCATCCAAATCGGGATTTGCAGCCACATAGATTCCTCTACCAGCGGTACAGCTAATGGTATCCGGCGAAGTTAAGAAACGGTTATTTAGAGCTGCCAACCGAAAGCTGTTCTCTCCTTCAGCTTGACTGTAGGCTTCAGAGAAAATAGATGAAATCGAAAAGGCTACAATAACGCAAACAAAGATTTTTTTAAACATGTCACCTCCAGGATAATATTTTAATGAATATAAAGGTTTTAACTTGAACATGATAAGGTAAGAATGATTTTCGGACTTATTAAGACTTAATTTAGAAGTTATAGTATTTAGAATGTTTTTATAATTAACAAATTTGTAACTTATTGTCAACATTAATTTTTTATAAAAAGGGCAATTTAATTTTGGATTGTAATACAACATATTTTCTTGAAATGAAATATTAATTCCTTTATAATCTTTAACCATTTGTAATATTTCAGTCCCCGAGTCTTGAAATGCGGAGATCAACATGCTAAAATTTACATCATTTTGGACATTACATTTCCTATTCTTATGCTTATCGCTAACTGCCTTTGCAGGAGAAACCGGGAAGCTTGCAGGTAAGGTAACTGATGCTCTAACTGGTGAATCTCTGCCTGGAACCAATATTATTATCGAAGGCACTACCTTGGGTGCTGCAGCGGATATTAACGGTAATTTCACAATATTAAATATTCCACCAGGTATTTACCGGGTGCGATTTTCCTTTGTTGGCTATCGTACACTTGTAGTTACTAATGTACGGGTTAATGTTGACTTCACTACACGGCTGGATAAAAAGCTTTCATTGGCAACGCTTGAGCTCGGAACTGTTGAAGTTGTTGGTGAACGCTATCCACTGGTGAGAGCTGATCTTACCAACACACAAGTAGCTATTACTTCAGATGTTATAGATGCGCTACCCGTAGATCAAATTCGCGATGTGATCAGACTTCAAGCAGGTATTATCCAGGACAATTCCGGCAATATCCATATCAGGGGCGGCCGTTCAAACGAAATTGCCTATCAAATCAATGGGGTATCATTAAACAATCCTTTTTTTAACAGCCAGAATGTTGGGTTGGCGACAAATGCTGTACAAGAGGTTTCAATTTCAATCGGTACTTTCAGCGCCGAGTATGGCAATGCGCTCAGTGGTGTAATTAATTATGTAACCAAGGAAGGGGGTCCCAAACTAGGCGGTACCTTTAGATTCTGGACTGGAGATAATTTTAGCGGCCGAGACGATATCTTCTTTAACATAGACGAAATAGATATTTTTAATAATCGCCGTTATGAAGGCACATTGGGAGGGCCTGTTCCTTTTCTTGGCAAAAATGTTAACTTCTTTATTTCCGGAGTTCGGGTAGTTAATAAGGGATATCTTTATGGGATCAGGATTTACAACCCTGATGAGATTCTTTTAATTGCAGGTCAATCTTTCATAATCGATCCCTTTGGAAACGGCAAGGCTGATGGCGATCGGGAAATCGTAGCGATGAATACCGGTGAAAACTTGAACTTTTCCGGTAAATTGACCTGGAAACCTGATCCTAATGTAAAGTTAAGTTATGACTTGATTTTGGATGATGGTGAAAATTTAAGCTTTTCACGTACATATCGATTTAATCCTGATGGGCGGGCCACAAGATTTGATAATGGCACGAACCATTCTGTCGGTATGACCCATACGTTAAGCAGTAAAATGTTTTACACTTTGAAGGTAGGCCTTGGCTTGCGTTATACGCGTACCTGGGCATTTGAAGATCCCTTCGACCCCGGTTATGTTGCGAGTTTTGGCAGCCTGGTTAGTAATAATCTCATCTCACCGACTGCCTACCTTGCAGGCGGTACTAACCTTAGTCGTTCCTGGCGAAGAACCCGTTCCTGGAACGCTAAGTTGGACGTCGTCAGCCAGGTTCATCCGGTTCATGAATTAAAATTTGGCGGCGAACTTCGCAATCACCGTATGGAAACAGAAGTATATACGCTTTTGTATGATGTGGGTCAGGCGCAACCCATTATACCCGATCCGAAAGTTAACCCAGATTTCACTCAATACCAAGCCTATACGAGAAAACCGTTGCAGGCAGCAGTTTATATTCTAGACAAGATGGAACTTGCCAGGTCGTTCATCTTAAATATTGGTGCGCGCTATGAATTTTTGGATACAAAGGCACCCTACAATCCGGACTTGGTCGGAGCCGTGGATACCGGCGTTGAGAAGAACCTGGTTCAATCCACTCCAAAGCATCGCTTTAGTCCAAGAATCAGTCTAAGTTTTCCAATCACAGATCGTGGCATCATTCGATTTTCTTACGGGCATTTTTATCAAAACCCGGATTTTGCCAGCATTTATACAAACCCCAGGTTTGAAGATTTTGAATTTATCCAGGTGCCAACTTTCGGGGATCCAAATCTGGAACCAGAAAGAAGTATTCAATATGAAATGGGGCTTCAGCAGCAATTTACCGATGATATGAAAATAGATCTAACCATTTATTACAAAGATGTTAACAACTTGATTCAATCGAGAAGGGTATTTGCGGGTGAGGTTGCTGCCACAAAAGAGTATAATGTGGTTACAAATATTAGCTATGCCTATGTTAAGGGAATTACAGCATCATTGCTAAAACGGCGCTCACCGGGTGGATTGTTTTCTGCCTCGTTGGATTATACCTTTCAGGTTGCTGAAGGAGCATTTGATGATCCACTTAAACTTGCAGTTGATTCGCGCTCCGGACGTGATACGGAGCAGGAATTTATTCTATTATCACATGATCGGACCCATACTTTGAATGGCACTATGTCTTTAAGAAAGAAAGATAGTTGGATCATCAGCGCTATCGGAAGTGTCTGGCTTGGAACACCCTACACACCTTCGCTTCCATCTTCCGTTCAGACTGTCCAGTTTGAACAAAACAGTGACCGCAGGCCGACGAATATAAATATAGATTTAAGATTGGAAAAGTTTGTTAAGATCGCTGGTGCTAAAATGTCCCTTTTTCTGCAAATAGAAAACGCCCTGGACCTAAAGAATGAACGCTTCGTTTATGGCAGCACTGGCAATTCACTTAATTCATTAGCCGAGTCTACAAATCCAAATTTATTTAATGATTTGAGAAGAACAATTGAAAATGACGTTATGACAGGAGGTCAGAACTTCTTCCCGCTGGAATTCCTGGACAATTACTATAAGCGGGAGGACTGGTTAAGCAAACCCAGAGAAATTCGCCTGGGATTAACTTATAGCTTCTAGTTAATTTTTTCTAACAAAGGAAATAAAAAAAATGAGATGTAAACGATTCAACGTCACTGTCGTAGTTTTTTTGTCGTTACTCATCTGCATATCACAATTGGCTGGCCAGAGTCTTTCCAAGCAACAACTTAACAAATTAGACGATCTGAAAAATCTCTCAACACAAGAACGCCATGCGGTTATGAAAGAATTAATCAATGCGCTTAACAAGGCCAACCAGGATCATGAACACGAAGAACGTAAGGAAACAACCATTTCCGGGAATGAAATCAGGGTGCTATTGACGAATTGGGGATCAATTTCTACGCCGGCAGCTGACAACACCAATGCCGATTTAGTCTGGCCCAAAGGTCCAGCAGGCCTGGGATACGCCTACGAGTTTGGTCCTTTGGTTGCCGCAGAAGTGCCGCATGCAACGATACCTGATAGTATGATTCATATTGTCAACGACGGATTTATCAGTCCAAGCGACGGTGAATTTGAACCTGGAACTGCGGTTAAATGGGGTTGGCAGCCAAGGGTAGGTTTCTCGGATCCCGATTCACCCGAAATGGCTAGATTCTCCGATCTTGATACTGACCTGGATGGCAAGCCGGATAGTTGGCCGGAGCAATGGTATAATGAAACCCTCGGTCGATATGTTTGGCCTGCTTTTTTGGGAGATGATGCGACGACTCCTGATGAAGAAGTTTTTTATGTAATGGATGATTTTAGTAACGCGGAATTCCCATATTATCCCTTCCCGGATGATACAACCAAACGAGGGCTTGGTCTTGAACTTCAAGTTAGAATTTTTCAATTCAATAATCCTTTGGCAGAAGATATCATTTTCCTGGTTTATACCATAACCAATGTGAGTCCAAGGACACTGGAAAAGGTCTATTTAGGTATGTTTGGCGATCCTCATGTCGGAGGGCCAAATGATTTTGCCGATGACAATGCTTCTTTTATATCGGCTTTTAACGAGAGCTTCCCTTTTAATACGCGCAACATGCTTTATGCTTTTGACCAGGACGGCATTGGAGATGGCGGAAAAATACCCGGGTATTTTGGCTACCGCTTTTTAGAAAGTCCGGGTATTTCGGATGATGGATTTGACAACGACAATGACGGTTTACTGGATGAAAGCCCGTTTAATGATGCCGGTTCTTTTATATTTGGCGATATCGGTATTTATGGCGAACCCAAACTGCATTGGGAAGGAGATGAAGACGGTGATTGGGACGAGCGCTTTGACGACGTAGGTGTGGATGGTATCGCAGGTACTGGTGACTTTGGCGAAGGTGATGGCAAGCCGACTCAATTGTTTTATCAGGATTTAAATGAAAATGGTATACTTGATGGCGGCGAACCAACATCTGAATTCAGGCTTGAGGGAATGCGTTTTCTCGGCGGAGAGCCAAATTTTGGATTTCTGGATATAGCAGAATCGGATCAGCTGGGTTTAACCAGTTTTAATGCTATTTTATTTGGTGGTAACAACAGGCCCAAGAACGACCCACTTATGTGGCAACTCTTGAGCACACCCAACCAGCGGCCGGGAGATCCGGAGCCTGAAATCAGGCAAGAGGCGGACAACGTATTTATTTATGGCTCCGGACCGTTCACTTTACGACCTGGAGAAAGCCAGCGTTTCTCAATCGCATTGCCGCTTGGCCAGAACCTGGACGACCTGCTTTCTAATGCGGAAATTTCACAGCAGGTTTTTGAATCCGACTATCGCTTCGCGAAACCGCCGATTAAGCCGGAAGTCGTTGCCATTCCCGGAGATAAAAAAGTCACGCTTTACTGGGGTACACGGTCGGAAGAATCATTCGATCCGTTTATCGCTCGAGCTAACCCGGATGATACTGATAAAGGCTTCGATTTTGAGGGTTACAAAATTTACCGCAGCCGGGATTTTAGCTTCAATGACACTAAAACGATTACCGATTCACGCGGTGTTCCATTCCTTTCTGTCCCGCTGAAGCAGGCTAATGGCGTGCCCGCCCAATTCGATTTGATCAATGAACATTCCGGACTATCACCAATCGAGTACGCCAACCGGGGAGTGCGTTTTGACCTGGGTGGCAATACCGGCCTGGTTCACAGTTTTGTCGATTCCAACAATGTGGTCAATGGTGTTACTTATTTTTATGCGGTAACGGCTTATGACAGGGGCGACGTTAATGCCGGCATACCACCCTCGGAAACCCAAAGGACGATCGACAGGGATGCGCTTTCCCGCCTATTCTCGTTTGATGTTAACACGGCAAAGGTCATTCCTGGTCCACCTGCCACAGGTTATGTAGGTCCGGAGTTGGAAAATATTATGGGAGATTTGGCAGATAAAGTTAAAGGTATATCTACAGGAACCGTGAGAATTCAATTTCTGGATCCCTTTGCTGTTAAGGAGGGTAAACGCTACGAAATCGAATTTGATACATTAGCTTCAGCAGATGAAGTTGTTTATTCAGTAACCGATCTCGAACCTCAATCTGCGGTTTTTACAGCCAGGGACACTGTGTTTGTCAATCTACCTGCTGCGAACCTGGTTGAGGGTAGCATATCTGTAACTACTATCTCGGGAAGTCCCATCGATCCGGGTCTTTATGAAATTGATTTTTTTGAAGGTAGAATTCGTGGGATTGGTTCTGGCTCTCTTCCTTTTGGAGATGAATTCAAAATCACTTATAATTTCAGTCCTGTAGCTCTTAGCTCTTCAAAATCCGGTGATGATGATAATCCTGTATTTGATGGCATGCGTGTTTTTGTACAAGATGAAGAAACGGCTCTAAATCCTGATAAAAGCGGTTTCCTTACAATAGAGACACAAACTAATTTCCTGGTTGAATCACTGACCCTCGCAGGAGTTGGTAGACCCAATCCTTATCGTTCGGATTTTGAAATCCGGTTTGTTAATTACGATACAACTGACACCGGTGATTTGGTAACTGCTCCGGATACCAGCCAAATTACAAATGTTGCTGCACCATTCCGAATTATCGATACTGCAACAGGAGAACCCATTCAGTTCTTTATCAATGAATCAAACGTTAAATTCCGGAACAAGAGATGGGATTGGCAAGAGAGTATAGTACTGATTGAACCGAATGCTCCGCGTATAACTAATACTACCTACGAGCTGAAATTTTCGCCGCCTAGTGATACCGTCAAAACAGCGGACGGAAGTGCAGATTCGTTGATTGTGTTTGATGATCCGATTTACCCTGGCAATGGTGATGTCTTCCTGGTTTTTTCCAATAAGCCCTTCATCGCTGGAGATAAATACACATTCACCACACTTGCCGTTCAATTTAAACCCATGGAAATTAAAGATCCGTTGGCTGATGTGTATGTTGTGCCGAACCCATATGTTGCTTTCAGCGCTGCGGAAATAGCTGCGCCCAGGTCCGGTCAACGTGACGACCGTCGTCTGGAGTTCAGGAATTTACCCCAGGAGTGTACTATTCGCATTTATACGATTACCGGAGAGCTAGTAGATACAATCGAAAAAAATGACTTCAGCAATGTAGCGGTTTGGGATTTGTTGACTTTTGAGTCTCAAGAAACTGCATATGGAATTTATATCTATTATGTGGAAGCGCCAGGGATTGGTGAGAAAATTGGCAGATTTGCATTAATAAAATAACTGTAACTGTTCAGCTAATGGCATTTGGCTATTAGCTATTGGCATCCCGACGCTTCTGGATTGGTAAAATTAAGTGAGAAATTTTAGGACTCTGAATATTTGGCAGGAAGGTATTGCCATCGTTAAACAAATTTATTGATTGGCAGAATGGCTTTTGTTGAGGAGAAATACGGGTAAAAAGTCAAACCTGTCGTTCTGCTGTTTTCCGTAGAACAAAAAATGATAAACACTATCTCACTCAATAAGCTAAAGGCCAACAGCAAATAACTAATGGCTAAATAATTGCAAATAACCGTTATTTGCTAACGGGATATTGCTGAAAAAAGTGTGAATTGAAAGCGAGTTGATTATGCGTAAACTAACCATGTTCTCTTTGTTATTTTCTCTTTTATTTTTTGGTGTTCAGGAACCGTTACTGGCCCAGGTAAATAAGTCTGTCTCTAAAGTTGGAACTACGGTAGCACAATTTCTCAAGATCGGCGCTGGTGCCAGACCCATTGCCATGGGGGGTGCATATACAGCTCTTGCGAACGATATCAATGCCATTTACTGGAATCCAGCCGGCATCGCTCGAATAGGCGGTAACGGAGAAGCCACATTCAACCATGCCGAATGGCTTGCAGACACACAATATGACTTTGCTGCATTTTCAATGAACTTAGCAAAATTGGGTTCTATTGGATTACACGTTATTTCTTTTCGCACGCCAGATGATGTTGTTCGTACAATCCGCTCACCACAAGGTACAGGACAGGTTTGGAATTATAACTCACTGGCTATCGGTGTTACTTTTGCCAGGAATTTGACGGATAGATTTTCCATCGGTCTTACCGGCAAATTTATTCAAGAGAATCTTTTTAATGAATCAGCGAAAGGAGCAGCTTTTGATGTAGGGGTTCTATACCAGACACCGTTTAAGGATCTTAGCCTGGGTGCTGCTATAACCAATTTTGGTACCAAGATGAGGCTTGATGGAAGAGACATTTTCTTTAATGAAGACCCACTACCGGAGCAAGGTTCAGTTGATCAGGTACCAGGAAAATACCGAACAGAGAATTTCGAAATACCGCTAAATCTTCGTTTCGGACTAGCCTGGAAAGTAGCCCAAAACGAGGACTATTCCATCCTTGCTGTTGCGGATGGAAGCCATCCTAATGATAATGCGGAATATATTAATAGCGGTGTGGAAATCGCCCTTAGAAATATTATTTTTCTCAGAGCAGGATATAAGGCGCTTTACCTGCAGGATAGTGAACAAGGTGCGACTTTCGGCGTCGGTTTGCGCTTTGATTCGGTAGGTGCAAATCTAAAGCTGGATTTTAGCTGGGCCGATTACGGCAATTTGAAAGATGTTAAATTTGTTTCCTTCGCGATTCGATATTAGCTAAGATTAGTATTATTTTGGTTCTTTTATTCATCTCAAGCTAAGACCTTATCAAAATATTTTCTTTATAAAACAGATTATTCATTTTTTACTTGAATTAAATTGTAATTTATGTTTATTTACAATTCATATTTTCAGACAACATTCCAAATTTTTCTTCAAAATGGCTTATCTTAAATTTATACTATTTATTGCTGATTTTCTAAAGGAGGTGATTGAAGAAAATCATGCTAAGACGATTATTTTATAACTAAACATTCATTAATATTAATCACTTACGGAGGAGATTATGAAATTAATTACGACTCGCTTCCTGTTTGTCATTTCCACATTATTCCTTTTTAGCTTTTCCTTGTATGGGCAGCGTTTTGACCGTCGAGCAGAACTACCCGCATCTGATGTTGATCCTGGCGGTTTTGGCGGTATTGTGTCTGGCGTAGACTTTGACGGAGACGGAAAACCTGAATTTTATGCTGTTAACAATGGCTGGGACATAGAAGTCGGCCGGGATATGATTCCAAGAATCTACAAATACGAATGGAACGAAGGTCGCTGGGAGATTGTCTGGTGGACAGAAACCGATATCACCCTGCAAAATACTTGGCCAGCGTTGACCTATGGTGATTGGGATAACGATGGGAAGATGGAAATTATCTGGGGACCAGTCAATAATTTCGGATTTCAAGGTGTCTCACAAACTAATCCGCCTCGAGTACTTGTTTTTGAATCCGCCGGAGATGGCAGTGATGTAATGGGCGTTTTGGATCCAGCCACAGGAAATTACCGTCCTAACGCACAATGGACCATTGTAGATGGGGATGGTGTAAATATCCGTCCATTCCGGTGGTTATTACATGATATCGATAATGATGGTACAGAAGAGCTCTGTTCATCTATTAGACAAGGTGGGTATGCCTTTTTGGTAATTTCTGTTGATAATATCCCGGATGATGGCGACGGTTCGGAAACTTGGGAACTCGAGGCAAGCGGAAAAGACAGTGAGATCAGTGCAAATACATATTATGATATCGTTGCACATGATAGCAGTATGTACTTGTTTCGTAGCAATGGTGATGTTTCCACTGTTACCTACCACAGTGCCACAGATACTTTTAGTGTTACCAAGACCCAGGTTGGTTTAGTACCAGGCGGTTCCTGGAAATCCGCCAGTCTTGTTGATATTGATGACAATGGCGAAATGGAAATTGTCGTTGGTGGATGGTCCAGCTCTGCCTTTAACGAAGTTTGGGTGCTGGAAAAGGATGGTGACTCACTTTCGGCTAGCTCAATTGGCAGACCGGGTGATCTCAACGGTGGACGGCTTTACGGTGGTGATTGGGGCGATGTAGACGGCGATGGAAACATGGACTTCATCTTCGGTTCCAGAAGTTCAAACCCAAACGCTAGTATTTATCGTGTAGAGTATCAAGGTGGAGATATTACTGATCCGACAAACTATGAAATATCCGTCATCGATCACTCCATCTTGCCTGTGAGCGGACGTTTTGATGTTATTTCAGTCGGTAATGTAAACCGCGATGATAAAGATGAGATTCTATATGCAGGCATTCCTTCTAACGTGCCGCCGCCCATAGTCGTGCTCGAGCATGTCGTCGGCAATCAGCCGGTTATCCAAAATGTGGCGGATGTGCCTAACGATAATGGCCGTCAAGCCTGGGTTACCTGGTGGGGCGCTGCAGACGACGTAGGCGGTTTGCGTTTGGATGCGGGTCTTTCTGGAGCTAATAGCGTTCCGCCGGTCGAAACGGTCGGCCATGGTAGAGGAACGTTTACCCTGGATCGGGAGAATAATACGCTGTGGTATATGTTGGAGGTTTACAACATCGACAGCGTTGCGCAGGCGCATATTCATCTGGGTGGACCTGCTGAAGGTGGAGGTGTTGTAGCCTTTTTGTTTGGCCCCGTTGAAGCCGGTGGCCCGATGAATGGAGTTATTGCGAGAGGAAGAATCACAGCAGATGACTTGACTGGTGCGCTTGTAGGCGACTGGCAAGGGTTTGTGAATGCACTTCTTAATGGCAATACCTACGTCAATGTGCATACGGCGACCAACCCCGGAGGCGAAATTCGTGGCCAAATTTTAACCAGGCCACGTGAAGAAGATTCCAGCCTGAGTAAGACTTCCGGCTTCACGATAACGCACTATGTGGTTTGGAGAATCGATGGTCGGGGTCCGGGTCCGGTACCTGTGCAGGTCGCACGAGTGGATGCTATTCAATCGCCAAGATATGCAGCGGTGGTTCCAACGCTTTCGGATGGAGACAGTACGCGGAGCACTTACGTCGTCTCTGCACACACCGAGAATGTGCTGACACTCTGGAAATCATTCCCCAAGAGTGGTTTTTCGCTTGACAACTTAGCACCATCAGCGCCTACCAACGTCCTTGCAAAGGAAGTTTCAGGTTCGTTCGTTGAGCTAACATGGGATGAATCACAAGATGAAGATTTTAACTACTTTTTGGTTGTGAAAGGTACAGAGGCTGGTTTTAATCCCGAGACCGCAGAGAATATTGGCTCCACAACAGAAACTACCTTAACTGATGAAGCAGTATCCATTGGACAAACTTTTTATTATCGTGTAGCTGCAGTGGACTTCAATGGCAATCAAAGTGTATTCTCAGAAGAGGTATCTGTGATTGTTACATCGGTTAATGAGAGCTCACTTATTCCAACCGAATATTCTCTGGAGCAGAATTATCCAAATCCATTCAACCCGACAACTACCATAAATTTTTCCATTAAAGACAGAGGACATGTCTTATTGAAGATCTATTCGATGTTGGGCCGAGAAGTAGCTACCCTGGCAGATAAAGAGTACGAAGCCGGACGCTATTCCGTTGTTTTTGATGCGTCGCAAATGTCTTCCGGTGTTTATTTCTATATCCTCAGGGTGAATGGTATCACGCTTAAGAATAAAATGTCTCTGTTAAAGTAGAGCAACCTATTCTTTTTTCTATCTTTTGATAGATATTTGAAGAGGGAGGGAAATGATTTTCTCTCCCTTTTTTATTTCCCACGTTTTCTTTTACTACAATTGGGGCTATAACAAATAATGATTAAGACTGATTAAGATATCTGTGAATTCAAAAGTAATAGAGGGTTGGATTGTTGTAACTCGATTACCTTTTTTTCTTAATCGGGCATCTGATCAAGATTTGCATACTGTTTTAGATTAAACAGTCAATATTTTGTATTGATTGCAATAGTGGATTTTAATTCCTATCTATTTATAAACAGTAAGATAATCACAATGAAACAAATCATTTTATCTCTTTTAATAATTATTATACTTGTTAGCTGTAGTCATTCTGATGAAGGAAAATTCAAAGAAACTCAAGCTCCTCCTACTTTAACTACAACAGCACAACAGGATTCGACAAAACCACCTCAGGAACCTGAAGGGTTTAAGTCTCCACACCAGGAGCATAGTGAGCAACACAAAGGTGAACCATCGAAGATAAAGTGATTGACTTTAAAGAACCAGATACAAGTATGAAACAACCGTTTCTTTTCATTTTACTATTAATATTCTGCATTTCTGAAATTTCTTTTGCTCAAGAACCGAAAAGCATTCATCAAATGGAATGGGAAAAGCATCGCGACACACCCACTTCATTGGATTTAATCGGGAAGCCATTTGAGAAGATTATCCCTCTTGATAAAAGCCTGCACAAAACGAAGGGGTTGAATGCACGAGTATTTGGCTTTTTGCCGTACTGGAGCACAGCCGATTACCTGCGTTACGATCTGCTTTCACACATAGCCGCTTTTTCTGTTGAGGTAAATGCGGATGGTTCCCTGGGCAACGACCATGGTTGGCCCTGGGTTAATTTAATCAACAACGCCCATAGCAGGGGCGTGAAGGTTATTCTGACAGCCACACTTTTCAATGGTGGTAATATCCATACCTTGATCACAAACAGCACCTATAAAAACAATTTCTTTGTCAACATCAAAAATAAGATGCTGGAAGGCAGCGCTGACGGATTGAATGTTGATTTCGAAAGTTTAAATAATTCCGACCGGGGTGCAAACATCAATAATTTTGTGGCTGAACTTACTGAATATTTGCATTCACAAATTCCAGGAACTGAAGTGTCTTATGACGGGCCTGCAGTAAATTGGGGTGGGCACTGGGATTTTGCCGGCTTGGCCCAAAGTTGTGATTACATATTTATTATGGGTTATGCCTTTGCAGGAAGTTGGAGCAGCAATTCTGGCGCAAACGCTCCGTTAATCGGCGGTTCGATTAATATCACCAATACTGTTTTAAGTCAATATGGCCTGGTTACATCCACACAACCGGAAAAGTTGATTCTCGGCCTTCCTTACTATGGCCATCATTGGAAGACACAAACAGACCAGCCCGGCTCGTCAACATCTGACTTTATAGGATCAGTATTTTTTGATTCTGCTTTGTCTGGCGCTCAAACTTATGGATTAATATGGGATACTCAATCTCAAACCCCCTGGTACAATTGGCATGACGGCTCAGATTTTCACCAGGTTTGGTTTGATAATGACTCCAGTCTCAGTATGAAATATGATCTGGCCATCGCTAATAATTTCTCGGGTATCGGAATGTGGGCGTTGGGCTATGACGGCAATCGTCAGGAGTTATGGGACGCGATCGATTTCAAGTTTGGCAGCGGCCAATTACCAGCGCCAAGCGTGCCCTTATCCTTAAGAATATTGCATGAAAGTGAATCTTCACTTCGAATCCAATTCGAACCAGCCAATCGGGCAACCGGGTATTTTGTTTATTTAAGCACAGATGGTGTTTCATTCCCTGATTCGGTTTTTCTATCCACACCCGACGCGGTCATCAATAATTTAAATTCAGGAGAGCTTTGTTTTGTACGAGTGCGAGCAATCAATTCAACAGGCCTGTCACAGCCCACTGAAGTGCTAGCCGCAATCCCTTCAAGTGATTCGCATAAGGTATTGGTTGTAAATGGCTTTGATCGTACCGGAGGAACGAGCAATACATTTGATTTTATTCGTCAGCATGGACAAGCGATTCATCGCTTTGGAATGTCCTTTTCCTCAACCAGCAATGAAGCGGTTTTTAAAGATGGCGTTGCGCTGGATAATTTTGAGATTGTCGATTGGATCTTAGGAGATGAGAGTACCGCCGATGATACTTTTAACCAGCTCGAACAGGAGCGGTTAAAGACATTTTTACGGAATGGTGGCAAATTATTTATTTCCGGCGCCGAGATTGGCTGGGATTTGCAAAGGGGTTCGTCTGCAGATGCCAGTTTTTATAATGATTTTCTGAAAGCACAGTACATCGCCGATGCTCCTAATGGGAGAAGTAGTACTTATTATAGTGCAGAACCAATAAGTGGAACAATCCTGGAAGGAGTAAGTCCTTTTAATTTCGACGATGGTACACATGGCAGTTTTGATGTTGACTGGCCGGATGCGATCAAAGGGATTAACGGCGGCTTAAATTGTTTAAAATACACTAATGTGAACACAAGCAGTGGAGTAGCAGGTATCTACTATGATGGCCTTTTTCCCCAGGGTGTCAATGCCGGTAAACTGGTCCATTTTGGCATCCCTTTTGAAACGATTTATCCTGAAGAGGATCGAATCGCCATCATGCGCAAAATCCTCAATTTCTTCGATGGTATTCAAGACAATGGCTCATTGCCTCCGGAGCAGTTTTCTCTTTTCCAAAATTATCCTAATCCCTTTAACCCATCGACGACAATCAGTTTTTTCTTGCCAAAACCAGGAGAGGTATCCATTGAAATTTTCAATACCCTGGGACAACGGATAAAAATGGTAA
The DNA here is from genome assembly GCA_022566355.1 of candidate division KSB1 bacterium. Taxonomy (NCBI): domain Bacteria; kingdom Pseudomonadati; species Candidatus Zhuqueibacterota bacterium. The sequence goes on along the minus strand of JADFJB010000066.1, from coordinate 1,065 downwards.
GTATCGATTTCTCTTCTGCCGGATATAAGGAATGGCGTTGGGATGGCAACAATGATCTCTTTCAGCGAGTTCCTTCAGGAACTTATTTTTATCGAGTAAACTTTTTTACTCTAAATGGAAACCGATTTCAGGAAGAGAAAAAAATGTTAATCTTGAAATAAAATTGTAATTCTTTTTTGACAGGATTAACAAGATATACTGAATATTTATCCTGATAATCCTGATAATCCTGTTTATCCTGTCCCAAAATGAACATCTAGATTAGTTAATTAAAGTATATTTTTTTGTTTGCAGTCTTAACCTGCGCTATGAATTAAGCAGATTAGTTTAATGGTTACTAATTGTAAATCCTTATGCAAAATCTTGAAATTACTAGAAAGTCGGTTTTAACTAATACTCTAAATCAGGTTTCCGGATTTCACATGTCATCAAGTCAGAAATTGTATTTGCTTTCATTATTGATCTTCTTGTCCCCGTTACAGCTTTTTTGTCAAAAGACAATTTCAAAAAAGATTTTTTCGAAGGATCCCCAATCGCAATATAAGGGTGAAAATGTTCTGTCCTGGCATGTAAATCTGGATAGTGAAAAAACAGGTCAATTGATCTCTGTATCCGATCGGCTAATTACTTTTCAGGGAATCAGTCATAATATTTTAGCTTTGCCTGAGGGATTTATAAAGACAAAATTCGCTCAAGATGGATCGGGTATTTGTATTCTAAGCGCAAAGAATTTACAGAACGATCGCGATAAAATGCTAACCTTGCAATTCTATTCAGATAGGGCTGAGCTCATCTTCGAACTTAACCAAAAGCATGTGTATGACGAACCCATTCCCGAAGTTTTTGTATTCAATGAAAACAGGGGCTTTCTTTTAGGCAATAACGCTGTCGGGAAATTGTGGTTTTATGACAATCAAGGAAGATTAGAAAATGAGATTGATCTGTTTCCGGGTGCAAAATTTGACCTTGAACGCATCTTGTCAATAGATGCCTCAGGCGATACCAGGTTAATTGCAGTGCTGGCGACCAGGCGATCTGCCTCGCCGATGGATTCAGGTGTGCCAA
>JADFJB010000065.1 GCA_022566355.1 candidate division KSB1 bacterium | reverse complement strand
CTCTGGCCGAAGATGCGGGGTTGCGAAAGCGGCCGGCGCCTCGGAAATATTTGCGACCGACATCAATGACTACAGGTTGGAATTGGCTCTCAAAATGGGAGCCACTCAAATAATGAATCCGGGAAAAGTAGATGTAATTGAAATTATTATGGATTCAACCCGGGGTGCCGGCGTCGAGATATTGATTGAAATGTCCGGCAATGCAAAGGCGTTTGCCCAGGGTTTGGAAGCCTTAACGCCGGGAGGATTTGCATCATTATTGGGGCTTTACCGTGAGAAAAAAGTCCCGGTGGATTTGAACCGGCAGATCATCCTGAAAGGCATCCGGCTGGTAGGAATTACAGGGAGAAAAATTTTTGCTACCTGGAACAAGACGACTCAGCTTCTCAAATCTGGCCAATTGAATTTGGATCCTGTAATTACCCACAAATTTCCGTTAAGTGATTTTGAAAAAGGAATTCATTTGATGGAAAAAGGTACTTGTGGAAAGATTGTGCTTTACCCGCCGGATTAATTCATCACTATAATTTGATGCAGAATTTTTCACAAAATCACCAAGTCACAGGTCATATTAGCTTAGGCTCTGTGTCTTTGTGCCTCTGTGGTTATTTTTTCTATAGGAGTCATTGTAAATGTCTAAACTAGATTTCATTTCCGAAGAACTTGACCAGGCCAAAGCGCAAGGTTTGTTTATAAACATCCGTACAATTGGCAGCGCCCAGGGCGCCTGGATTAAAGTAGATAATAAAAAAGTTCTGAATCTGTGTTCGAATAATTATCTTGGCTTTGCCAATAATGAAACCCTTCGGAATGCCGCTAAAAATGCCATAGATAATTTTGGCGTTGGACCGGCTGCGGTAAGAACCATAGCCGGAACCATGGTTCTTCATAAAACGCTTGAAGATATTTTAGCTAAATTCAAAGGTGTCGAGGCGGCGATTTCCTTTCAATCCGGATTTTGTGCTAATTTGGCGACTATTCCTGCCCTGGTCGGAAAAAATGACCTCATTTTCTCCGATGAATTGAACCATGCTTCAATCATCGATGGCTGCCGTTTGTCCCGGGCCAAGACCATTCGCTATGACCATTGCAGTCCGGAATCATTGCGCGAGAAATTAGAAGAGAACCGAGACCACGCGGGTAGGAAAATGATGATCACCGATGGTGTTTTTAGTATGGATGGTGATATCGCTCCTCTTGATAAATTGATAACAGTCGCAGAAGAATTTGATCTTATCACCATGGTAGATGATGCCCATGGGGAAGGAGTCCTTGGTAATGCCGGCCGTGGTATTGTGGATCATTTTGGCTTGAGTGGCCGGGTGGATATCGAATTAGGCACCATGTCCAAAGCATTTGGTGCGGTTGGCGGATATGTAGCCGGTAAAAGAATTATTATGGATTATCTGCATCAAAAAGCCAGGCCGTTCTTATTTTCAAGCGCAGTAACGCCGCCGGATGTTGCTGCCTGCATCGCAGGTGTCGAAATTCTGCAAGCATCCGGTGATTTGGTCAAAAGACTCTGGGACAATGCAAATTATTTCAAAAACAAAATGACAGACCAGGGTTTCGACCTTGGCTTTAGCGACACCCCGATCACGCCGGTTATGATTGGTGATGCAAAAGTAGCTTCAAATTTTAGTAGCCGGCTTTTTGATGAAGGCGTCTTTGCACAATCCATTGGATTTCCAACGGTAGCGCATGGCAAAGCCAGAATTCGTGTGATGATCTCAGCCAGTCATTCCCGAGAGGATTTAGATTTTGGCGCTGAGAAGTTTGGCGAGATTGGGAAAGAATTGGGAGTGGTTTGAGGTGGGACTTCTATAACAGCACAACATCTTATTTTCCTTAGAAGATATTATGAACAGAACTAAATTATTACTCAGATCAGGAAAAGGAATATTGTTATTCGACTTTGGAAGTCGTCTTTGTTGATTTTTCTGCTGGTTTGGAAATGTGTCTAGGGGCAATCTTCTCTTGTATTTTCATTGCCTGCTCAAATATGTGGAAGATTATGTTCCAATAGTTTATTCATTTTGGGGATTCTTAAATTTTTATTATTTTTAGTTATCAAATATAGTCTTTTTTCGAAAAAGCTCTATTATTTATTTTTCTAACTTCTTGTATCCAGTATCCAGTATCCAATTCCTAATCACTCAAATCTTTCCAAAGTAGTTTACACGCTATAGACAAATTCGAAGCGTTTTTTTCAACATATTCCAGCAAATTATCGAGTTTTTTGCGAGGATAGATATTACCATTAAAAATAACTGCATTGATTTTACTTGTATTTGAGATATCGTCCAATGGATTTGCGTCTAGAAGTACCATATCGGCAACTTTTCCTTCTGCAAGGGAACCGTAATTTGCTGACAAGTCAAAATAGGCTGCCGGGTTGACTGTGGCTGTTTTGAGTGCTTCCATCGGAGTCAGGCCGGCTTTAACAAGCTCCTGCAATTCGTCATGAATTCCGAGTCCCGGAAAGCAATAGGTATCATTGGCATCGGTACCGGCAAGAATTTTCACACCTGCGTCATGAGCTTTGCCGGTTAACTCAAGACCTTTCAGGTAAAAATCCATAAATGCTTTTCGTCCTCGGGGTGAGGAATCCCGGTCGATCATCCCGTTCGCGTCCATTTTCCATTCTAATTTTTTTAAAAAGGGAATGTATTTTAAGCGCATGTCCTGACGGTATTCTTCATTATCAGCAAACGCATCCATTTTTCGTGTGATATGTGTCGGGCAAAACCAGGTGCTATTTTCGACCATCACGGCTGCTAATTCGTTGAAGAGCTTGGGATCATGGTTGTCGATCATCTCCCGTCGCATGGCGGTGGTTTCAATACTGCCGTTGAGAGTATCAACACCGGTATACCTGGCCAGATAGCGCTCCCGTAGTTTCTGGGCGCCGGGATAACATTCAAACAGGAAAAGCCGGGCATGCTCGAAACTTTTGTGTCCGTAATTTGCAGCATCAATTGCGCTCACTGCCCGGGGTTTGTGCCCCAAGACCGGAATCCCTTTTGCGTTGGCTTCCTTCAAAAGAGCAAAATACGGATCCGGCAGAACGCCATTATACACTTTGAAAAAATCGCCATTTCCAACTACGAAATTATCGACTAATTTTCTTGCCTCGGTTTCAGTCTCTAAGCTGAAAACGAAAACACTTGCTTGCCCCATTATCCGTGGCCCGATTATGTTCCCGGCAATAGCTTGTTTATTCCAATCCTTCTTTTGTTCAAGGCTGGCATATCCGCCGAGATCACGAATATTGGTTACCCCGGCTGCAATAAATAGCGGCAATGTGAGTTGGGGCGCCAATTCGGAACCCATGTGAGCATGCATATCCCACAACCCGGGAATCAAGAATTTACCATTGCCGTCTATTCGCTCTGCGTTTTGGGGAATGATGAATAAATCGTTTGAACCCACCTTTTTGATTCGTCCCTTTTCGATTAGAACAGTTTGCCCGGAAAGAAGTGCGTTATCGCCCGGATTAATAATACTAACATTCGTAATTGCTACAGGACCGGAAGCTTGGATTAGGGGAGCAGGAGTTGGAAGGGGCCAGACGACCAGGACAATAAACACAGCCACCAAAACAGAAAAGACAACTGCAGTACGAGTAAGGATTTTTATTAATTTTCGTTTCATAAATTTTCTTCCTCAATTATTGATCAATTTTCATAAAAATTTGCGCAGTAAAGATAGTGACAACTTTAACAGAAAAATGGTTGCAGATGAATGAAAATGGCTTCTGAATTATCAAAACTTTCGAGGGTTAGCAGATGGCGCAGGTATTGAGGAAAGTAGAAACGAACGTTAAGTGTGTATATCAAAAATCAATAAAGTCATTTTTTTGTATATATCAGCTCTGACTTTTCAATAAGAATAATTCACCCCAATCGTAGCGCGCAATCCGGAGTAATTTACCCCGACACCCAGGGACTCCGGCATATTGGCGACAACATAGCCAAAATTCAGGTTTAAACCTATCGGGCCAATAAGGTCTACCTGGATTCCAGTCAATAGAAAGATTTCGAAGCCTGTTTTTGTTAGCTTACCAGGTCCTGATTTTTGGATTTGTTCTCCTTTTATTGTATTTGCAAATAACAGCCCGCCGCCATAAATAACGTATGGAGAAATACTGGAATCATCAATTAAGGTTTGCTTCACACCTATTTGGATCGGTAAAATGCGCAATGTGAAAGGATCGATATCTCGGTCAAAAAAATGTGCCCAATACCCGATTAAAATATGCACTTCAATATCCCCGAAAATATGCCTGGACAGGTACAATGAATAAAAAGGAGTTGAATCGGCGGTTCCACTGAAAACAGATGAAGGGGATTCAGTGTTGATCTGGTTTGGTTGCCATTGTCCTATGGAAATCCCCAATGTGCTTTTGGTGGTTTGTGCCCACGTAATTTCGAATAGAAAAAAAAATACCACAAAAATGAAAATCTTTTTCATTAAAAAAAATCAGCCCTACGATGATATATCCTTGTTGTTATTGTTATTTGAATCAGACTGAAATCCTTGTGATTTCTGCTTGTCGTTTCCGTGAAGTTTGATCTCGCCGAATTGTTTTTCATACTTTTTTATATTGTCTTGCAATGCATGTAAAAAAGATTTTACATGCTGAGGTGTCATGATAATACGTGCAAATACTTTGGCTTTGGGAGTGCCAGGCAGCATGCGGGTGAAATCCATTATGCATTCGGCAGAGGAATGGCTGATCATAACGAGATTTGAGTAAATTCCTTCAGCTTCTTTTTCACCTAATTCTACATTTATTTGCTGGGGCTTTGGGTTGGATTCCATAAAATACTCCTATTAATATAATTTTTGTATAAGTAATGTATCGTGTTGTAAAGTCGTAACTTACATCTTATAAATTATAACCTAGTTATTATATGAATAATAAAGAACTGTTTCAATTGTAAATGCTTAACCTGGATAATTCATGAATTGCAGTTTTAAGCATAAATCCCTCTTAGTTGTCATCCCGTCGAGTGACGGGATCTTGTTTGATATGATCGAAAAAGCTCAAAAGCAAATTTAGAATAAAGGGCTAAATAGATCCATTCTGCATGACTGTGATAAGGTTTATGAATAGATCAGGTTAATAAACTTTTAGCAAATTGTTGATTTATGGTTGTAATGTAATATTTTGTATGTTCTAAAATTCATCAGGAAGACCGTGTCCTAGCAATTTCAAAAAATATGGTGACCCATTTATTGGAGTGGATAAAAAAAGAATGAACAAGAAACGAGTAAAGCACCAAATTACAAATCCCAAACAACAAATAAATTCCTATTAACCATATTATATTTCAAATTTCCTGGAATAAAATTGGTTAATAGACTTCTTTTTGTAATTGGTTATTAGAACTTGGAATTTATTTGCTATTTGTAATTTGAATGATTTGTGATTTCAATTTTGATAATGTTCGTCTTATTTATGCATTGAAGAAAGCACTTATTTCCGCAATGCTTATTTAAAAGTTCCATTAGTCAAACACAGCAGGTTATAACAAAAATTTCCAAATGGATATAGACTATTGAAAGGAATTATCGCTACAGGTCATCCGGCCGTAACTCAAGCAGCCTGTGATATGCTTGAGTCTGGTGGAAATGCATTTGATGCAGCCATAGCGGCAGGATTTGCAGCAACTGTTGCCGAACCGGTTCTGGCAAGTCTGGGCGGTGGTGGTTTTCTCCTGGCAAGAACCTTTGATGAACAGGAAATCTTGTTTGATTTCTTTACTGACACACCAGGACTTGGACAACAGGTTGTAGATTTAGAGCCACATTTTGTGCCTATTAAAGTCAAGTTTCCTAGTTCACAGCAGGACTTCAACGTTGGTTATGGTTCTATTGCTGTGCCTGGAACGCTTAAAGGCTTTATTCACGTACATGAAAAACTTGGTTGCTTGCCTCTGGAAGAGGTCATCACCCCTGCTGTAGAGCTTGCTCGAAATGGTGTTTTATTAAATAAAAGTCAAAGTTATTTTTTGAAATTATTACATCCAATTATGACATTGTTGCCTGGAGGTAGAAAATTATATGAGCCAAACGGCAAATTCCTTCAAGAAGGCGATCTTTATAAAAATTCAGAGCTGGCTAATTTTCTAGAATGGTTGCCATCTTCAGGGGTTAGAGAGTTTTACCATGGGAAGCTGGCAAAGCAGATCGTTACAGATTGTAATGAAAACAATGGATTGATCACGAAAGAGGATCTGACTACTTATCAAGTCATGGAGCGTAAACCGTTAGAAATTCAATATCGGAATTGCAGGTTGTTGACAAACCCTCCACCCTCCTTTGGTGGATCGCTGATTTCTATTTTGTTGAGACTTTTACAGGTCAACTCGTTAGAAAAAATTCCATTTGGTTCAGCAAGACATTTAGCATTCCTATCAACTGTTTTTAAGGAAGCGGAACGATATAAAATGGAAAGCATGGACAACGGAACCTGGATATCAGATGAATTATCTCCTGAAAATATTAAACGAATTCGAATCGCTTCAGGTGGAACAACACATATAAGTGTTTGTGATTCCCAGAATAATTTTGCAAGTATGTCCATATCAAATGGTGAGGGATCGGGTTATGTGGTTCCGGGTTCTGGGATTATGCTCAACAATATGCTAGGAGAAGATGATTTGCATCCGGGTGGATTTCATTCAAGTCCTGCCGGGTTTCGTATTTCCTCGATGATGTCGCCGTCAATACTGTTCCAGGAAAATGTACCTAAACTGGTTTTGGGAAGCGGCGGAAGTAAACGAATTAAAACCGCACTGCTGCAAGTGTTAAGCAATTTTATTGATTTTGACATGAGTATTTCAGAAGCTGTAGAAGCGCCCAGAATCCATTGGGATGGCACATCTATCCAAATGGAGGCGGGTTTTGATAAAAAAGCCACAAAAGAATTGGCGAATCATTGGGAAACAAACGTGTGGTCCGTAAAGGATATTTACTTTGGTGGTGTGAACGCACTTAGCACTTCGGGCGTTAGCGTAGGCGATTCGAGGAGGGGAGGTAGTGCAAAAGTACTGGATTAAGATTCATTTTAAGTTAGTACTTTAACTTGTGAGTAGTATTTTTGAATAGATATTTTGGACAGGATCAACAAAATAAACATGATTTTAGTAGAAGTTTGGATATATTTTTCGATCCTGTAAATCCTGTCAAAAAAAGAAAATGCAGCGAGTGTACTTTTGAGGATACTTTAATAAATAGTCGTGGAAATTAACTTATTCAGTAAATTGCTTCATAGGAAATTGGTATCATGCCCCCAAAGAAATTATTTTTGTTAGATGGTTACTACCTCGCTTATCGCTCCTATTATGCGTTTTCCGGGCGACCCTTGACCACCTCAAAAGGTGAAAATACATCTGCGGTTTTTGCTTTTACCAATACATTAATGATGATTCTGGATCAGGAAAAACCGGATGCAATTGCAGTCGCTTTCGACACCCCCGAGCCAACCTTTCGTCACCTGGCTTATAAAGAATACAAGGCCACCCGAGAGAAAATGCCGGAGGACATGTACGCTCAAATACCTCTTATCAGAAAAGTGATTGAGGGATTTAATATCCCCATTCTTGAAGAACATGGTTTTGAAGCGGATGATGTTATGGCAACAGTTGCACAACAGGCTGCGAAGGCCGGCTATCATTCCTTTCTTGTCACCAATGATAAAGATCTTCTACAAATGGTTTCGTCCGCTATTTCTGTTTGGAAACCAGGCAGAGGTTCCGACCAACCTGAGATCGTAAATCCATCCTGGGTTAAAGATAAGTGGCAGGTTGATCCTTCACAAATCCGGGATATTCTCAGCTTAATGGGAGATTCATCAGATAATATTCCTGGCGTTCCGGGTATCGGTAAAAAAACAGCGGCAAAATTGATACAGGAATTTGGTTCAGTCGATAATTTATTTTCAAATTTGGAACAGGTTTCCAGCCAACGTTATCAAAAAATTATTCGAGAAAACATTGAAAGTGCGAAACTGGCTTATCAATTGGTCACCTTAGACGATCAGGTGCCGATTGAATATCAGTTAGACGATTTACTGGTTCGCGAACCGGACTCTCTGAAACTGGTCTCATTGTTTAGAGAATTAGAGTTTAGAGTCATGGTAGAGAGATTTGAAAAAACCGGTACAACACTTAAGCAAGAGTACAAAGCAATTGAAGATCAGGAAGCGTTTCAAAAATTTTTTGATCATTTATCAGAACAGAGTACTTTTGTGTTCGATCTGGAAACTACAAGCGCTGACCCCATGATGGCAGAGCTGGTTGGATTTTCATTCAGCTGGCAGGAGGAAGAAGCGTTCTATATCCCGGTAAGTAATACGGAACTAGCCGTTAATAAATTTGACCAAACTCCTCAATTTGATTTCTCGGATCGAGTGAGTGAGTCTATTGGATTACCATTGAATAACGTTCTCCCCTCATTAAAACCGATTTTGGAAAATCCCCAAATCAAAAAATGTGGTCATAACATTAAATATGATATGCTGGTTCTATCACGTTACGATGTTCTGGTAAACGGGGTCGATTTCGACACAATGGTCGCTTCGTATTTGTTAGATCCGTCCGGACGTCAACATAATATAGATAGCCTGGCCATGGAGCATCTGAATTATAAAAAACAACCCACGGATGCATTGATTGGCAAAGGGAAAAAACAAATCACGATGAGAGAAGTTCCCCTGGATAAGCTGACTTTTTATGCTTGTGAAGATGCCGATATGACCTTACGACTTAGAAATATTTTCGAACCCAAGATTAAAACATCGGAAATGGTTGACTTATTTCAAGAAGTAGAAATCCCTTTAATTACAGTTTTGAAGCAGGTAGAATGGAATGGCGTTTCATTGGATCAAACATTGCTTCGTAAATTGTCCATAAAATTAAAGAGTGATCTACTGCAACTGGAAGAAAAGATCTACTATGAAGCGGGTCAGGAATTTAATATTAATTCCCCTTCACAGCTTGGCACCATACTTTTCGAAAAAATGCAATTACCCACTTCAAGGAAAAACAAAACCGGTTATTCAACGGATGTTTCGGTTCTGGAAACCTTGGCCAAAACCCACGGCATGCCTAAAATGATTTTGGAATATCGGCAGTTGGCTAAGCTGAAATCAACCTATGTGGATGCGTTGCCGAAATTGATTAATCCTTATACTGGCAGATTGCATACATCGTACAATCAAACTGTCGCGGTAACAGGTAGATTGTCCAGTACCGATCCGAATTTACAAAACATACCCATTCGTACGGAGTTGGGCCGAGAAATTCGAAAAGCATTTATCCCGGCAAAACCCGGTTACACTATTCTCGATGCGGATTATTCCCAAATCGAATTACGGATTATGGCGCATTTATCCGGCGATGAAAATTTAATGGATGCATTTAAGAACAACCTGGATATTCATTCATCCACCGCATCTAAAGTACTTGGAATTCCACTCGATGAAATTACCCAGGATCATCGGCGTAAAGCGAAGGAAATTAATTTTGGCATTATGTATGGAATGGGAAAATTCGGATTATCAAATAGACTGGGTATTTCATTTGAGGAAGCGGGTGACTTTATCGAAAACTATTTCACACAATTCCCTAACGTAAAATTATTCATGGACCAGATCATCGAGGAAGCTAAAAAAAATGGTTTTGTTTCCACTTTGATGAAGCGTCGACGCTATTTGCCGGAAATTAATGCTAAAAACCACCAGGTACGAAGCTTTGCCGAACGAACGGCCATCAATACTCCCATCCAGGGTACTGCTGCCGACCTTATTAAAATTGCTATGATACGAATTCATGATGAGTTCAAAAAAAGAAAATTGCAGGGTATGATGATCATGCAAGTGCATGATGAACTGGTTTTTGAAGTTCCGGATTCAGAAGTCGATGAAATTAAAGTCCTAGTGATTGACTGTATGGAATCAGCCCTGGAATTAAAGGTTCCGATTAAAGCGGATGTAGGAACCGGTGCCAACTGGCTCGAAGCCCACTAAATGAATTGGGATTTTTGATTTCGGATTTCGGAATACTGATTTCAAATTGTAAGCATAATGTAAAGCACTAAACTCATGGGAAACAGAAAAATAAATTCGGCAATCTACAATCCGAATTCCGCATTGAATTGGGATTTTTGATTTTGGATTTCGGAATACTGATTTCAAATTGTAAGCATCATGTGAAGCAGTAAACCATGGGAAACAGAAAAATAAATTCCGCAATCCACAATCCGAATTCCGCATTGAATTATTATCCATCAAAATTTAAGAAAACCTGCAGTATAGCTGATGTTTCAAAATATAATAAAGATCACGAACTATTTTTATGTGGCCGGTTGCTCGAATTAAACGATTTGGAGAAGCGGGGTATCCTTAGTGATGAAAGCGGTGAAATCGACTTACAGTTCAAGGAAAATCAGACTAATATTGGTGAGGGCGATATTGTGCAGGCTTCCGGTTATTTGGATTCCAAAAATATTTTCCTTGTTGGTTCTTTTACTAAACTGGTTCCCGGTCAAGTTTCAAAAGTTAATAAAGAAGAGCGTAGTCATTCCCGATGGCGGGAATTATTAAACAATCGGCATCAGCAAGAAATTCTTCGGTTTCGCAGCGCTTTTTTGCATACAAGCCGGGATTTCTTTTTGCAGCAGGGTTTTGTTGAAATGGATGCGGCTACTCTTGTGCCCGCCGCCGGTATGGAACCTCATATTGAACCATTCACAACACATTTAAAAAAACCTGAAGGTGAGTTAAAGCAGTTTTATCTTCACACCTCGCCGGAATTTGCCATGAAAAAAATGCTGGTGGCTGGTTTTGAAAAGATATTTTTTTTAGGCCATGTATTCCGCAATAATGAAAACACAGAAATTCATAGCCCGGAGTTTACTATGTTGGAATGGTACCGGGCTTATGAAGACTACACAACGCTGATGGATGATTGTAAAGAGTTGGTCTATTTTCTCAAGAATCGGTTAAAACCTGAATGGTCCCATTTGTGGCGCAGTGACGATTTACTTGCTAGGGACTGGCAAATCAGATCATTAACTACCATCATGATGTCAAAATGTGGTTTAGATTTAAGAAGGATCAAAGAGAAAGATCAGGAGGAGCTTTTAAAAAGTATTCGAAAAAATGGAATTTTTGATGGTGACAAAAGCTGGCCGATTGACGATTTATTTTTCCTATTATATATAAATCTTGTAGAACCTGAGTTGGGAAAAGATTTACCGATAATTATCAAAGATTATCCCTTGTGGATGGCTTCCATGGCCAAAAGGAAAGAGGACGATCCTGATTTTGTGGAGAGGTTTGAATTATACATCGACGGCATTGAACTTGCCAATGGCTTCACTGAATTGAATGATCCGGACGAACAGTTAGAAAGATTGCGGAAAGAACAAAAACAGAGGCAGGTAATGAAACGAAGTCAAGTTCCCATAGATTTAGATTTCATCGAGAGTTTGAAAGCTGGTATGCCACCGGCCGCTGGGATCGCTTTGGGGTTGGATCGTTTGATGATGGTTTGCTGTGGTTTAAACGAAATTAAAGAGCTGTTAACTTACTCTTTTTAAGGCGGATATTACATACTTAAATTTAATTTAAAGGAAATGTTAATAAAAATTAAATTTAGAATTCAAGTTTTCTTGCGTATTTATTTATGATTTTACAATTAATTTATAGCACTTTAGGTTAAAAGTATTTAAATTCTGAAATTCTGATATATCGCTACCAAACAAAAAAGATAATCAAAGCGAAAATAAATTGGAATAATTTAAATAGAGTTGTTAGTTTCTCATATTCAAAAAAATAAACCTATACGGCAATAAAGTTTGAATGTTTCATTTCCGCAATTTTTTTATTGACATTTTTTTTAAAAAAGCATATATTAGCCATTATTATAAAACCGTTCGGAGGTAATTTAATATAATTTGTTACTACAATCCTCAGATGAATTTATCATTAAAACTTCTTTCCGTTTGCATGTATATTTTACAAAAGTGTATTCCACTATAAAAACTATGAGTACAGTATTCTATGGCAATCTATGTCTTCTTTACAAACATGCGAATTTATTAAATGAAATAAGGAGGTGGTGTATTGCGAAAATATTTGCTACAAGTCGTAACTATTAACCCTCAAATAAAGAAAGGAGGTGGTGGGGCAGAATTATGTTTCGCTACCGTTAGGGGTTTCAGAAAAAAATAAAATAACTAAACGGGAGGTTCATTCATGAACAAAACATATGTAAAAATAATTGGAATCCTGGTACTAGCCCTATTAATACCAGGATTAATGTTGGCGCAAACTGGTAAAGTGCGCGGCATTGTAACGGATAAGGCTACGGGTGATCCGCTTCCTGGCGCAAACATTACCATAGAAGGAACGACGATTGGCGCCTCTGCAGACTTAAACGGTGTATATGTTATTTTAGCCGTTCCTGTGGGTGTTTTTACTGTTCGGGCGAACTTCATCGGATATCAAGCGGAAGCCATCTCTAATATCCGTGTAAGTTCAAACCAAACAACCACATTGGATTTCGGATTGAATCAATCTGCAATTCAAGTGGAGGCGTTGGAAATTGTTGCCGAACGGCCCATCATACAAAGGAACACCACCAATACTATCCGTCTGACCACACAGGAAGATATTGAAAATCTACCGATTCGTGGCCTGCAAAATATCATTGCATTAAATTCCGGAACAGTACAGCAGGATGGTATTTTACACATTCGTGGCGGACGAGGGGGCGAAATCGCTTATTTTATTGATGGCGCATCTGCCACCAACCCACTGTTTAATTCAGAAAACCTATCTGTTATTCAGGAAGCCATCGAAGAAATTCAGATGCAGGCAGGTGGTTTTACGGCGGAATTTGGCGGCGCCAACTCAGGCATTGTAAATACAACCGTTCGTTCCGGTGGCAGCAGTATGAAAGCTACAATCGATTACCGGACGGATGATTTTGCCGCTGGCGGCGACGAATTCCTGGGAACAACCTCGCAAGGGTATCATAACGTTGTGGCCACACTCGGTGGTCCCTTAGGTTCAAAATTACGCTACTTTGTTGCGGGGCAGTATAATTATAGGAGAAATCGCAACCTTCAATTTATCGAACCATTCAGTTTTACTGATTTGGTTGATGATGGTCTCGAAGGCCGTACAGCTGGGACCCCATTGCCCGGTCCGGTTACGTTTGAAAGAAATTTCCTGCCGGAAAATGAGGCCAAAATTCTCTCTTTAAACAGTACGGTGATGTATAATTTTTCCAATTCCATAAAATTCAGGTTAACCGGAAGTTATCGACATCAAAATCAACCCAGTGGTATCAGCTCCATTGGATCTCTGAGCAGTATTTTCAGAAATCGTTTTTTTGACAATACCTGGAAGAGAGGACTTGTTAGTTTGCGGGCAACCCATCTCCTTAGTCCGACTACTTTTTATGATGTTTCCGCTAGCTGGTCAAAAAGAACTTTTAGACAAGTTGATGAGCAATTCGGTGACGATTGGCAGAAATATGCCGACAGGCGTGTCTGGCAAGCCGCGGGTAATGATGTTAGCGAATGGTTGGGCGTATTCCAGGGTCCGCCGGATTATAGTACCATACTTAATTTTAGGTTTGTGCCTCCCAATGATTTCCTCAATAGCTATCAAAAAAATGACCAGACCAGCATTGGCGGTTCTTTTGATTTTACCACGCAAGCGACAAGAAATATTGAGTTAAAAGCAGGCGGTCGTTTTGATGCCTGGAGTATGCGTTTATTCAGCGTTGGCAATATTGCACAATGGAACACGTTTATGTTTGGTATAAATGGAGATATTACCCAAACATTCGCCAGCGAAGACGAAAGAAAATCACTCTTAGGCAAGGGTAGAACCGGGTCAATCGATCGTTATGGCTGGGATCTCGATGGTGTGAATGAGATTAATGATGGCCCGGCGGGTCCGCGCAAGCCATTTATCGGTTCTGCATACGTTCAGACAAAATTTGAGTATCGCGATTTGATCGTCAATTTTGGCCTGCGTTATGAAAAATATGATCTCAAGCTCTTAATGCCCAATGATGTCGAAAATCCTGTTAAGCTTGAAGGTCTGGAATGGATTGATGAAAGTCAATTGATTGAAACGGATCCATATACCTATGTGCTGCCGCGAGTTAACTTCGCATTTCCGGTAACGGATCGTACCGTATTCTATGCCCAATTAGGCCGCTATGTACAGGCGCCGAACCTGAATGATCTTTATCGTGGTGGTATCCGTAACCTAAGTAGAGATGTGCTTCCGGAAACACGTTCATTGTATGGTTTCTTCGGCCAGTATGTCGGTTTTACCGCCGAGCCGGAAAGGACCGATCAGTTTGAATTGGGCATCCGGCAAGCATTAACCCAATCCTTTGCCTTCACGCTTACTACCTTTTATAAAGACCAGGAGAACCTGCTGCGAAGGGACCGGATTCTTACAGATGGAACCGGTAATCTTGAAGCAGATACCCCGATTCTAGTCGGTTGGATTAACAATGATTTCGGAACATCCAAGGGCTTGGAAATGACCCTGGAATTACGCCGCACCCAGAGATTGGCAGCCCGTATTAATTATACACTTTCCAGTACTCGTGGTACCGGCTCCGATTCAAGGTCCACAAGAGTTGCAGTCAGCGATGCAACCATTTCAAGCTATCCTACACTTATTTATGCCTTGGATCATAACCAGACCCATCGCGGAACGGTTATGTTGGATTACCGTTTTGCAAAGGGTGATGGCGGCAGTCTCCTCGAAGGACTTGGCGTTAATACGTTGTTAACCTTCAACAGCGGCCACAATTATACCCTGGTTGCCGAACCCCATAACTTGGGCCAGGCAAATCCATGGAATGTCGGTACTCGTGCCACACAAGACCCGAGAGGCCGAAATCCTGTCGAACCCATCAATACTTCTGTAACTCCATGGAATTTTAACATTGATCTGAATGTCGACAAGATGTTGTATTTCAGTAACCTGAACGTACGACTCTATGCAAATGTCCTAAATCTTTTAAATACCAGGAATATCATTAATGTATACGAGTCCACCGGTACCGATGATGACGACGGTTGGTTAAAGAGCTCACTGGCGACACAATACGTCGCACTTGAGAATTACGAAAATTTCTATCGTGCCATCAACCTGGATAATCGTTGGTCCTATATCAGGGCTTCCGGTGTTGATCTTTGGAGCAATCCCAGGGTTCTTCGTTTTGGTATCTCTTTGGAATTTCAATGAGAATTGGTTTTGCTAGAGTCAATACAACACAAAGTTTATCAAACCAATGGAGATTAATATGAATAGATTTAAAATCATAATCCGAATACTTGCCGCAGCGTTTTTGCTGTTTGGCATGGTTTTCGGTACGTCGGCCTTTGCAAAGAAAGGGCTGGAAGATAAAGGGAAGGATAATAAGGATAATAGGGATTTCCTTTCCAAAACCAATGCCTACCAGCCGGAACGTTACCAACTCCTCAATATCAATAACCTCTGGGCATGGCACAGAGAAGATGGTCACGCAAACCATTCGCCCACTGGCGATAATGGTACATTTTTCCCCCGTGGCACCAGCTTTATCATCTACCAGGATGGATTGGTATGGGGTTCCCAGGCATACCTGGATGCCGATCATACCCAACCCGCGCCATTCGGCCAAACCATCCGCGTTGGCGGCGCTACATATGGAACTGGTACATTCGAAGGCCGCATTATCGGTGAAGGTGCAACCGCGGTAAGGGCAGACCAGGATGACCCGCTTTCTCGTATCTTCAGAATCCGCCGGGATTGGAAAGAAATGGCTAGGAATCTGGATGGCAGTTTTAGTGATGAGCTGACCCGGGATACGGCAGAATCAAATGAGATTGCCAGTAGCTCTGTTACTGATGCTCAAAATCAGAAAGTACTGGATGAGTATGCATGGAGCTGGAATAATTGGCCGGTTCAATTCGGCGCACCCTACATCGATCGCAATGGCAATGGTGTTTATGATCCGCCGCCAGCCGGTTTTGTAGTGGATGATCTCATTGCTATGGGCTATGATGAGCCCGGTATTGCCGGCGCAGATCCTGATTCACCTGCCGACCAGGTAATGTGGACTGTGTTCAACGATCTTGATCGTGCCCGATCTACCGGTCGATTTGGTTCCGAGCCAACCGGTTTGGAAATACAAATGACGATGTGGGCCTATAAGCGCACAGACGCTCTCGGCAACATCTTTTTCCGCAAATGGACATTGATCAATAAAGGCGGTATTGAGATTGATGCAAATGGAACCCTGGGCAGCTTTTATCTGGATAGTATGTATGTCTGCCAATGGTCCGATCCTGACTTAGGATCGTTTTCAGACGACCTTGTAGGGACTGACACTACTTTAAATTTGGGTTTCGTGTATAATGGTAATGCTATCGATACTGATTTCAGGAAATTTAATTTACCTCCTCCATCCGGTGGTTATGACTATTTACAGGGACCTGCAGTTCCGGATCCAGGTGGTTCAGGTATCTTTAATTTAAAGATAGTTCCTGATATCAAAAACTTGGGTATGACCGGTTTTTCATACTTCTCTGCGGGAAGTCCGTACTCAGACCCAGGAGGTGGTTATGCTACCAATACCATTCAATGGTATAAAATGTTAAGAGGATTTGCACCTCTTGACGGAGCTGACGTACGCTACAACCACCCCCCAGGTGTAACAGCCGGGCAATTTCCCCTTGCCGGCGATCCTGTAACCCAAACCGGTCACATCGATGGACAGGGTTTTAATTATTCCTTCGTACCCGGAGATAGACGATTATTGATCATTTCGGGCCCATTTCAAATGGCGCCAGGTGATGTACAAGAAGTCGTGGTCGCATTTGTCGCTGGATTAGGTTCGGATCGATTATCCAGTGTAGCGGTTATGAAATTTAATGACCGTTTTGCACAAAATACCTATGACGCTCTATTTCAAGTTCCAAGTGCGCCGGCATCTCCTTCTGTTGTAACTACGGAATTGGATGGCAGGGTGACAATCGAGTGGGGCAGTGACCTGGTATCAGTTTCGAACATAGAAGATAAAATCAATGAACCGGGTAGTTTTAAGTTTGAAGGGTACAACTTTTACCAACTGGTTTCACCATCTTCTTCTCTTAGCGATGCGAAACGTGTTTTTACCGTTGATTTAAAAAGCGATCCTGCTGTCGTTTTGGATCAAACCTTCGATCTTGAATCAGGACAAATATTAGAGAAAGCAGTGCAATTTGGATCAAACAGCGGCATTCAGCGTTTTTTTGAGCTGAATCGTGATCATATCAAAGATGTTGATAAATTGAATAATGGTGAGGAATACTATATTGCCGTTACTGCGTACAGTGTAGCTCAGGTTCCTGGATTTTTGCCTGCTTCTCTTGAATCCCCTCCCCAAGTCATAACGGTAGTTCCAAAAGTCCCATTTGGTACTAATTATCAAACAGATTTTGGAGAAATACTCGAGGTTACTCATGCAGCGGGTGGTAGCTTCGGATTTGTGGAGCCGTTGGTGGTTGATCCAGCTGCTAGCACGGGTGGTTTATATGAGGTTTCATTTGTAGCAGTTAATGTCGCAACCGGGGAAACCTCGTGGACGTTGAAAAGGGGAAGTACAATTCTTACTAGTGATGAATCCAACCAAACCGGTGATGAGAACTATGACATCTATGATGGTTTGTTCATAAAGGTCTTTTCACCATCGCCAGGGATTGGCAGTGTTGATCGATCTGTTGGAGCGAGCGACGGCGGACCGGGTGGAGAAAGATGGGTTTCCGGTGTTGACTGGGGCGGTGCTTGGTTTTTCGGCGGACTTGATATAGGCGCCAATTTCTTCGGCAGCAACCTTGGACCCCTTGATTTAATTGATATGGACATTCGTTGGACCAGCAATCCGACCATGTCCGAAGAGACCGGTTGGTCACAAGGTACGGTTTATCGCCGCGATCTTGGTTATGTGGCCGAATCCGCACTGGGTTGGATGCCAATGCAGGCTTTTGACATTAGCGATATCGACAATCCGCGTCGGGTCAATATCAACTTTGTTGAAGATGCTAACGACGGCCTGGCAGACGGCATCTGGAATCCAATTGCAGCAGGTGAGGCAACGGGCGGGGGGGTTGGCGGTCGTGAATATACCTTCTTTATGGCGAGCGACTACAACCCGGGATTATATGATGATGCGAATGATGGCACTACTTCTGATGTCGTATACGCCTTATGGCCACAAAGCCGTAGCCGTCCATACCAACTCAGTGATTTTTGGATGCGGATTATCGCCAACAGGCCCAATACTCCAAATGATAAATTCACTTTTACGGCGCCACTTCCGGATAAAAGTCTTGAGCTTGAAAAAGTAAGCGCCCAAAAAGTTGGTGTTTTCCCGAATCCTTATTTTGCCTTTAACCCACAAGAAATAAATCGATTGTCCAGGTTCGTAACATTTAATAATCTTCCGACAGCTGCGACAATTCGTATTTTTAACCTTGCCGGTCAGTTGGTTCGTACAATTGATCATGAAAGCGGGCAATTTGAGCGCTGGGATTTGTTGAACTTCAGCAATCTTCCTGTAGCCAGCGGTATGTATATCGCCCACATCGAAATGGCCGGAGTCGGCGTAACAAAAATATTGAAGCTGGGAATCATTCAAGAAGGTGAAATTCTTGAAACATTCTAACTAACGCTGGGCTCAAACTAGGTAAATAACAAGGAGAAATAATAATGAATAAATACATCCTTAATCTTTTTAGAGTCTGTGCGTTGGTCGTTGTTTTGGTAAGCAACGTTTTCGCACAGGATATAAAAAATGCTAGAATTGGAACTGCTGCCGGAGCGGAACTTTTGATTCCGGTCGGTGCACGTGATATGGCCATGAGTGGTTCCGGTATTGCCACCTCGTCAGGTATAGACGCAATTCACTGGAACATTGGCGGACTTAGCCGACTGGGTGATACAAATGCACAAGGGCTATTCAGTTCGATGTCCTATATCGCCGATATCAAGGTAAACTATGGAGCTGTTGCTCTAAAATTCGGTACTTTTGGAACTGTGGCTATTAGTATCAAATCCCTGGATTTTGGTGATATACCACTAACAACGACCGATGATCCCGAAGGGTTTGCAGGAAGAACCTATTCACCTGCTTTCACAATCTTTGGCATTAGTTATGGCCGGTCATTTACTGATGCTATTACAGCCGGTTTTACGTTAAAACTGATTAGTGAAAATATACATCGCGTAGCTGGCTCAGGCTATGCGATTGACGCCGGAATTCAATATCATGGCGTCGCCGGATTTGAAGGTTTGGATCTCGGTGTTGTGTTGAAAAATGTAGGTCCGCAAATAGAATTCGACGGTCCGGGTTTGTTACGGACCGCAGTTGCCGCAGACGGACGTAGACCTGCTCAGTTTTATAAGAGTGAAACTTCAGATTGGGAATTACCGACTTCCGTCGAAATCGGTTTGTCCTATGGAGCTTCCCTCGGCGAAGAATTGAGTTATACTGTAAATTCGCTGTATGCCAACAACAACCTGGCACTGGATAGCTATAAATTTGGTGGTGAGGTTGTGTATAATGTTGGTACACAATTATCCGTTGCAGGCCGTGGTGGTGTCAATTTGCTGGACAAAGGTGAATTGGATGAACAAATATTCGGCCCAACCTTCGGTTTTGGTCTAACATACTTCACTTCCGGTGTTGATGTTACAGTAGATTATGCTTATCGATCTGTCGATTTTTTTAATAACAATTCAATGTTTTCGTTGAGATTGGATTTTTAGTAAAAATAATAATCGATTAAGTATGAATGTAAAAAGGCTGCCCACACGGGCAGCCTTTTTTTATGGAGCCAATCTTTGTAAATTTACATATCATCAAGTGAAAAGCATATTAAATCATCAAAATTTTATAGTGTAAGCTTGATATTATATTTCGTCGGAAAAATTAAGTGAAAAATTTTAAGAACTCTGAATATTTGGCAAGAAGGTATCTATAACCCCTACAAATGATAGTTAAGTGATTATGGGTCAGTTGAACATAGAACAAAAATGATAAACAATCTCATCAGCAAGCTAAGGGCCAACAGCAAATAGCTAATGGCTAAATAGCTAGGATTTTGTTTTCAATAATTATTTCATATTTACTATCTGAAAAATTGAAAGGATAAAATGCATAAAAGTTTTAAACATATTTATACTTTTCTAGGATTGTTATTGTTTTCGACAAGCTTTATTATTTCATGCGGAAAAAAAGCGACTTCCAACTATTTTCCTGAGCTCGGAAAGGATGCTGTTCGACAGAGATTAAATGAGTTAAATAGTAATTTGAATGTTTTATCTCTTGCTATAGAACCAGGGCATGAAGATCTCGCCGCCCTGGCATATTACCGGTTAGAGAAAGGTGCAAATATTCTAAGCGCATATCTTACCAACGGGGAAACGGGCGTAAGCGATAGTTGGAACGAATATCCGGATTACATCGCTGCAACCCGGCGTACTGAAGCAGGAGATGCTCTGGAATACCTTGACGGGGATGTTCATTTCCTGAATTTACCGGATATTGCCGCGGCCCGGGATACGTTAAAAATCCGGGAAAAATGGTCAAAACATAAAGTGATGGAGAAGCTCAGGGTTTTGATTAATGTATTTAAACCGGACATCATTTTGTTTGCTAAAGATTGGAAATGGGGAGAGGAGAGTTTGCGTTGGGCTGTTTTTAAAAACGATTTGCTGACGATCCTTCATGAAATGGATTCAAATCAAGGAAAAAATATGGGAGAAAATTGGTCACCTTATAAAGTTCTTGAAGAACAGATGGCCGGCAATGGAGATTTATTACCAATCCGCTCCCACCATTCAATCAGTGGGAAAAGATATGTTACTATTGGGGAAGAGGCTGGTGAAAAATATCAATCCCTGGCCGTGCAAAAAAATAAATGGTCTGAACAAAGGGGTTCGAGATATTCAATACTATTTCCATTTAATTCGGATTCAAAAAAAATTGATGCAGAAATGCCAGCACGATATAGTCATCGACTGAACGAGATTGCTAAGGTGGTTAGCCAATTAAAACAAAATCTTAAGGCGGAAACAAAAGAAGAAGCGCTTAAAAATGTTGTAGCTGCTTTGGATTCTGTTACTTTTAAAATTCAGCGCCGATTTGAATATTCCAAGAAAGATCAACGAACCCTCCTGCATTGGAAAAAATCATTGGAAGAATTGCGGTGTTCGCTGCTAGGTGTAGCGGTTAATTACACGGTTAGTGAAGACACCTTAACTATGGTACAATTAACATACGTAACTATTAACGATGTAACGGGAATAGAAGAAGAGGGAGAGACAACAGTTTATTTTGGCGGTTTAGGTAGTAAATGGGTGATTAATGAAGGCTTCGAGAAAAAATTTAAATATAGGCCGGGTGATTCTTACCGCTTATTATCGCCAAAACAACTCACTCTGACAACCCCGCAAGCTAAATATGGACTTAATTCGGCAAAAATAAGACAACCTGTGTTCTTATTTGTTTTGCATGAAGGGTTAACGAAAGAAAAAAGTTTTATCCACAGGTCTAAAATGTATTTTTATTATGCACCAAAATTTTCTACAGAAATTTTAACGCCTATTGTAATGATGGTTCCAAATGAAAAGCTTGTGCTTAAGTTTACCAACCATTCTCGCGATGGCACGAAAGATACGGTTAAAGTAGAGCATGAATTAGTAGAGTCCACACCCGGTTTATTTAGATTAAATCAAAAAGGATCAGTTTATTTAGATACTTTAACGTTAATTTGGAAAGGAAATCAGGAGCCTGGTAATTATATAATCCCGATCGACATTAGAGGATTTAATATTGGTAACTTCGCTGTTCGTAATTTTGATTTTAAAATGGATAGAAATAAAAAAATTGGTGTTATTGAGGGGGTTCTCAATAGTCCGATTTTTCCGGCGTTAAGGAGATTAGGTGTACCGGCAATTAAACTTACACTTAAAGGTAATTTATATGAACAAATAAATGAATTAGATGTTGTCATTGTCGATAGACTCGCCACAACCTTTAAAGAAAACCTTAAAAATAGTAAAAGTGAATTGGAGCGGTTTGCAGATAACGGCGGACATTTGATATACTTCAGGCAAGAAGCGGATATCTGGAATAAACATCAATGGATAGAGGGTGTGGAACTTACACCGGCATGGCAATACGATGAATCCGTTATATTTGAATTAGATGACAGCCATCCTTTTGTTAACAATCCCAACGAGTTAAGCCCACAAGATTGGGGGAATTGGTTATTTTTAACAGCTTATAATTCAGTAAATGTAGATAATTCTATGGGATATTCAATACCATTAAAAACAAACCGGGATGAGAATCCATTAATTTTAACCAAGACCAGGGGAAAAGGTAAAACCACATATATCGATCTGGCAATTTATCCGCAATTGATGAATATCCATGAAGGAGCCTATAAGCTACTGGCGAATATAATTTCAAATTAGGGTCTTGTTAAGTTAGAATATAAATCAATATATGTACTTGACTACATATTTTCCCGGAGTTTAATTTTAATATGAATTACCGGAAGAATATTTATTAACTTCTACCATTAGTTTTTATTATGATGTGAAAATGAGGTGTTCATGTAAATTGGTTATAGCTTATTATTTTCTAAATTCAAAGAAGGATATGTAACCCAATGATTCCCAGAAAAATACTGTTATTATTTTGTTTCACGAGTTTTTTTGCTGCAATTCTTTCTGCACAAACTGTCGCACCCAAAGCTCCACTGATACTTAACGTGGATTATTCAAGATATTATTACGATGATCAAACGGGATATTTGGAAGTGTATTTTGGCTTTCTACCAAAACAATTAACCTATAATTTCATGAACGGTAAATATGAAGCCGGTATAAAGTTAGCCACGAAAATCCGGGGAAAAGATTCGAAAGAATACATTGTCAATGAAAGAACTTTACTGGCAATATCCGAAAAAGACACCAGTGATGTTTGGTATGATTTTCCATTTACAACACAAAATGGCTATGTCATTCCGAACGGAAATTATGTTTTGGAGATATTAGCGATAGATTCTTTAGATAATTCCAGGCGAGATAGTTTAGATATGGAACTAAACATAAGTAACTTTGGCACAGAATTATCAATCAGCGACTTAGAATTATGTAAGAGTATAAAATCCTCCCAGGACAAAGAGCTTTTGTTCTATAAAAATTCACTTGAAGTGCTGCCACATCCATCTTTAATCTTTGGTGCATCCACAGCTCCAGTGGTCTTCTATTATATAGAAATTTATAATATAAATCCGAATATTAAGTACCTAATTAAAACCGATATTTTAGATGATTTCGGAAAATCCGTTCGTCAAATGAGCAAAGAGCGTCAATTTAAATCCAAAAGTTCCTTGGAAGTGAGTACTACACCGGTTAGCACATTTGAATCCGGAAAATATTCTTTAAGATTTTCTTTGTACGATGATAAGCAAAATCAACTGGTTAGCACAGAAAAAACTTTTTTTATTTATAATCCACATATCCAATTTAAACAATTGGCTTCAATTTCGGTCAAAGGAGCTTTTAGAAATATGAGCGATGATGAACTGGATAATGAATTTGAGTATTCAAGATACTTTGCCACCGACGAAGAAAAAGAAGTCTTTAGTAAATTAGATGTAATAGAGGCAAAGCGTAAATTTTTATTCAAACTCTGGCAAAATGTTGTAAATGGACGGGGGGATTTGCCTCCAATTAGTCGAAGTGGCTACCTAATCCGAAGAGAAATTGCGGATCAAAAATATCACTCATTCGGTAAGAAAGGATGGGAATCTGACCAAGGCAGAGTTTTTATGCTCTATTCGGAACCTGATGAAATTGATCGAACTCCTCAAGAATCAATTGCCAATCGATATGAGATTTGGCGGTATTTTAATCTTGAAAAAGGGGTCGAGTTTGTTTTTGTAGACAGATGGGGGTATGGTAACCTGGGATTGGTGCATTCAACCAAGCGAGGAGAGTTTCAAGATATCCTTTGGGAAAAATTTTTAAAGTGATTTATAATCAATTTGACGATTGTTCCTCATCATTAATGAAGAGGTAAGCTATGCGATCTAAATTATTACCACTCTTGTATTTAATAAGTTCTGTTTTTCTTCTTACTTCCAATTCTTTATCTCAAATAAAGCAGAAAGTCAACTTACAGAATATTATTATTTCCGGTCAGATTCGCGACGAAAACACGCATAAAGAAGTAAGTAGCGTTAACATTACTGTAGAAGGTACTCAAGTTGGCACTACCAGTAATCATGCCGGTAAATTTACTCTTACAGTACCTTTACAATATTCAAAAAGCAACATCGTGTTTCAACACATTGCATACAATAAAGTAATTTTATCAATGGATTCCATTACAACCCTAAAATTCATTTATTTACAGCCCAGGGTCATTCAACTGCAGGGAGTAGCAATAGAAGAGGAAGGATCCGGGAGATTGGGAATTGCTAAAGATTTACCGCAACCTGTAGCTATTATAAATGCCAAAGCGTTCG
>JADFJB010000064.1 GCA_022566355.1 candidate division KSB1 bacterium | reverse complement strand
TTAGTATATAAAAACCTAATTATTATAACTGTAACATATTAAAATTGTACTTATCAATATTATTAAACCTCCCCTAACCCCTCCTTAAACAAGGAGGGGAAATTCCTCCCCTTGCTAATCCTTGCTAAGGGGAGGTTAGGAGGGGTAATTGAGATCAAAAACTAAACTACATCTGTGAAACAATTGGACATAACTTAATCAATAATTAGCTGCTCACTTTTATTTTGCATATAACCAGCAATTAGTGCTGTTTTAAGGTTATTTTCTTATTACCAAAATATAACATTTAATGATAATAAGTCATCAGAAGGAACTGCGAGTATCCCCTCATTATGAATCACAGAACTGCAAGTCAAAAGGGATTAGCAACATACGAAGAATTTTATATTAAATGAATATAAAAACATCCAATCATCAGTAAATCAGTTTATTTCAATTTCAAAAAAGTTGCTATTATCCATATTGGGTAGGTTATTTCAAAGAAAAAGAACATATTACTTTTACCGTGGTAGATACTGTAAATGGAAAATTACAAGGGTCAAAGATAAATAAGTTTGGTCCTAAAGGGCTTACAGAAATTGACTCTGAATCAAGGAATTAAATTTTGATTACAATCGTATCCGGATTACCCCGTAGCGGCACCTCTATGATGATGCAAATTTTACACAAAGTTGGAATGGATGTATTGGATGATAAAGAACGCCAACCGGATGTGAATAATCCTTGCGGTTATCAGGAATACCAGAAAGTCAAACAGTTGCCTTATGATAACTCCTGGTTATCTATTGCCGATGATAAAGTGATCAAAATTGTACCAAAATATCTTACGTTTTTACCAACTGAACACAAATATAAAATTCTATTTATTGAACGGAACCTGGCAGAAGTAGTCCAATCGCAAAAATTGATGTTGCAAAACGCAGGAGGAAAATCTCCAAATGAATATCCGGATTTTCACATAACGAAATATCAGGAACATTTGGACGAAATCAAGAGATGGCTAATGCAACAGGAAAACATTCATGTCATTTTTTTTGATTATAAAGAAGTGATAGATCATCCGGAAAAGCAAATCAAACGGATTGTTGTATTCCTCGAAATGAACATGAATACTGAAGAAATGCTTGGAGTCGTTGATCCAGCTTTGTACCGACAGAGGTTAATAGGAAAGATTGTTTTGTAAAGCGAAATTTATTTCGTTTGTCACAAAGCTGAATACTAAAATAAAACAAGAGAGTTACAAATAATTCAAAAAACCATATTTTACAAAATATTCAAAATTTTTTAAAATCTTCTTGCCATCTCAATTGACTTTAGGTAAATTGAGTTACTAACAGAAATAAAAATAGTTATCTAGATTGATAAGAATGCCGTTGGCTAAATTTTCAAAAAGTGATTCCCGGGAATCACAATCTTCATTTCAAGACTTTATGAATTAATTATAGGATATAAAACGAGATTTTGTCTTAAGGAATCCAATGAAGCTGAATAAGCTTATCGTTTCAATTCTTATTTTTATTATCGCTATAGGCACTGCTTCCGTCCAGAGTCCTTTCTTGCCAGGTAAACTTGCTATTTATTATGGATTTCCCAGTCTGGTCAACGGATCGTTGGAAGACCTTACAGCCGCAACAGATGTGTTTAGCGATTATGATCTTGTTGTATTTGGCAGTGGACTGGAAAATCTGGCGCATTCCGATCACTCGAACACAGATACGATCATTAGCAATCTCAGGACTCCACCAAATAATACGGCAGTTTACGGATATATCCCTATTGGAGTGACAGTAGTTAACCTGTCCCAGGAGAAGATTAAGAATCGTGTAGATGCCTGGGCTGCAAGGGGAATTGTTGGAGCTTTGCTTGCTGAAACAGTCAATTTGCCAATGACTGAGATTCAGAGTCGTGTCGATGCCTGGGCTTCGATGGGAGTCGAAGGTATTTTCCTCGATGAAGCAGGATACGACTTTGGAGTATCCCGCCAAAGACAGAATGATGCGATAGACTATGTTCATGGCAAAGGGCTTGGGGTGTTCATTAACGCATTTAATCCGGATGATGTTTTCAGTTCAGCAATCGACCCTGGTTTCAATCCAACCGGTGAACCGGCATCCCTTGGTCCTAACGATATTTACCTGAATGAAAGCTTCCAAATTATATTGAGTGAATTTCAAGATCCGACATTCTGGGCAAACAAATCCGACAAGGCATTTGCTTATAAAAACCAATTTGGGACCCGGATGGCGACCGTTACCACAGTTTCAGAAAACGATCCCTCGTTTGACCAGGGAAAATTTGATTATGCCTGGTGGTCGACATTGCTTTATGGTTATGATGCTATGGGTTGGGGCGAACTATTTTTTTCTGCTTCGGATAGTAACTTGCCGTTTCGTTTACGTCCGGATCCCGACGAGATTGGAGATGCCTTCACTTCCCCGGTAAACCACACAAACACACCTATGCATATACGTACAACATCCAATGGGACGATAGAATTGGATGTTGTTGCTCATACCGGAAAATTCTTGAAGGGTGGAATTGTATTCTATGTAGATCGTTCAACCGGTGATGTGTTTGCAAAGGGTGCCTTCATAGGTAGTGGAGCAGACATGTCTGAGGTTATCAATGTTTCCGGGCGCGTCGAATTCGGCGACGTTGTGGAACTGGATCCCACAAAACCCGGCTACTATCGAAAAGCGAGTGCTAACAGTCATTCGATTACCGGAGTTGTAACCACCGAACCAGGATTTATACTTGGCAATAATCAGGATCGAATGACAATGTCTTCTGGTAATTCAGTTGAAAGAAAATCCGTACCAACGGACAGACCTATGCTGGCATTGATGGGTCGAGTGCCGGTGAAAGCCACAACCGAAAATGGATCAATAATCCCTGGAGATTTATTGATGGCAGCCAGCAAACCGGGTTATGCCCAACGGTGTGCTGAAGGTAAAGGATGTAAAGGGGCAGCTATAGGCAAGGCGCTTGAAGGTCTGGAAAAAGGAGAAGGATTGATTTTGGTGATGGTGATGTCGCGTTAGTAATAGGTGACAGGTGTGATATCAGCAATTCACAAAAATAAGTCAAATGTTTTTTTGACATTTCTATTATTTGTTCCTGAACTATTTATGCACCGGCCCAGGAAATTATCCTGGGTTTTTATTTTATTCAAGAATAGTTGTGGATTACATTTAAAAGATAACATAATGATGATAATCAATTTGTTAAACGCGTGTTATTAACTTATGCAAACAGATTTTCTAAATAGATTCCAGGATTACCTCATTAAGAAAAATCTAATTTCAGATGAAGAACGAATTGTCGTGGCAGTATCAGGAGGAATGGATTCGATGGTATTATTGTCCTGTTTTAACCAAATGGCGTCGAAATATAATCTAAGCTTATTGGTAGCCCATCTAAACCATAAATTGAGGGGTGAGGAATCTGACCATGATGAGAAATTTGTTTCGGAATATGTTCAAAATCTAAACATCAAATTTGTTTCCAAGCAAATCAATGTCGATAATTATGCGAAAGAAAATAAGCTTAGCGTCGAGCTGGCTGCCCGTGAAGTACGCTACCAATTTTTAGAAGAAATTAGAGCAGAAAAAAAATTCGATAAAATTACAACTGGCCACCATGCAAATGACCAGGCTGAAACGGTATTGTTCAATTTTGTTCGTGGCAGCGGTTGGGGAGGGTTGGCTGGAATCTTACCGAAAAGGAAAAATATCGTTCGGCCGCTATTATTTGCCTATCGTTGGGAGATCAAAAAATTTGCCGAGGATCAGAACTTGCAATACGTGCAGGATTCTTCGAATTTGTCTATGGACCACACACGCAATTACATTAGACATAATTTGCTTCCGGTAATCAAAAAGGAATTAAATTCTAACATTCATAAAAGACTTAACGATTTTAGTGCCATTTTCCTGGAAGGTGACAACTATTTAAAGGTTGAAGCGAAAAAGGCTTATCAGGCTTGTTTAATTTCAGAAGAAGATGAAAATTTTACGCTTGATATTGAACGTTTTTGCTCTTACTTTTCAATACTGCAAAAATATGTTCTGTTTCATATACTTGCAAAGGTCAAATTTAAACAAAATGTTCTTTCATTTCGTCAATTAGGTCAAGTTTTGGAAATCATACATCGTGGCAAATCAGGACGTTGGTATGAACTTCCGTCAGGTTGGAAGATTGGCATTGATCATTCAGGGATTGTCTTGTATAAAGATCATCAGCTGAAACCTATTCATAGGTCTGTGACGATTGGCGAAAAAATATCATTGGACAGTTTAAGGCTTAAATTTTCGAGCCAATTTTCACAAGAAAGTCTGACAGCATTCGAAAATGATTGTAATGTTGAATTTATCGATGCAAAGAAACTAAAAAACAATGAGATTGAGATTCGATCAATTGAAAGTGGAGATTATTTTTTTCCTTTAGGTCTTGGCCACAAACAAAAATTATCGAATTTTTTTATAAATCATAAAGTGCCTTATCATAAGCGGCGAAAAATTCTAGTATTAACTAATGGAAGTGAAATTGTCTGGGTTTGCGGATGTCGATTGGATCACAGGTATAGAATCACGGAAAATACCAGCAATGTTATTAAACTAAAAATCGAATATGAGTGAAGTGATAACATATCCAAATTTAAAAACAGAAATCGAAGAATCCGGTCGGTACCGTCTTTTACTATCGGAAGAGCAAATTCAAAATAGAATCAAAGAACTCGCCGATGAGATTTCTACGGATTACGCCAACAGGTGTCCTGTTTTAGTAGGCGTGTTAAATGGAAGTTTTATTTTTTTAGCTGATTTAATCAGGCAACTGTCAATTGATTGTGAAGTGGATTTTATTAAAATTTCCAGCTATGAAGATGCACTAAAATCATCTGGCAAAGTAAATTTAATGAAGGAAATAGATTGTGATTTGGAAGGAAAAGATGTAATTCTTGCCGAAGATATAGTTGATTCCGGTTTGTCTGTACAATTTTTGAATAAAAAAATATTGGCCATGAACCCAGCGTCACTTAGTTTCATTACGTTATTGGTAAAATGGGATAACGCAAAACCAAATAGAAAGATCGATTATGTTGGCTTTTCAATCCCACCGGAGTTTGTTATTGGTTATGGTTTAGATTACAAGCAAAAACTACGGAATCTAAAGAATGTCTATATAATGCAAGAATAATAAGAAATTCGGAGTTATAATATAGTTTATGGATAAAAAAAGAAAAAAAGGTAGCTCTTCAAAAAAACAAAATGGCGGTACAAACCGTGGACAAGGTAAAAAACCTGATAACTTCCAGTGGAAATCTCGCTCGTTAATCATTTGGATTTTGGTAATCCTTGGCTCGGTTTTGTTTGCCAATGCATTCGGGAATTTGGGTGGTAGAGGTGAGCAGGCAATAGAGTATGGTCATTATCGTGACTTCCTAGAGGCTGGTGATATTGAAAAAGCGATTATTGAAGGTGACGAATTACATGGGGAATTAAAATATGAAAATACCATTGAAATAGATCGTAAAGCGATTAAAGTATTAAGGTTCCATGTTACCCTGCCCTTTATTGAAGATTGGATGTTAAAAGAATGGGACGATTATGGAGTAGATTATAATTTCCAAAGGAAATCCGTTGATTGGTTAGGGTACTTTCTCAACCTGCTTCCCTGGATTTTGATCATGGCTGTTTTCTGGATATTTTTTCTACGGCGAATGCAAGGAGGCGGTGCTGGCGGAATTTTTTCGTTTGGAAAAAGCCGTGCTAAGTTGATAACGGAGAGCAAACCCCGGGTAACTTTTGATGATGTTGCAGGTGCAGATGAAGCGAAAGAAGAACTGCTCGAAATTATTGATTTCCTTAAAGTTCCTGATAAATACCAGAGGCTCGGTGGCCGGATTCCAAGAGGAGCTCTCTTATTAGGTCCTCCAGGAACGGGAAAGACGCTTTTGGCAAAGGCAGTGGCAGGCGAGGCTTCAGTTCCATTTTTCAGCATTAGTGGTGCGGATTTTGTTGAAATGTTTGTCGGCGTTGGAGCATCCCGCGTACGTGACTTGTTTGAACAAGGCAAACGCAATGCACCGTGCATCATTTTTATTGATGAAATTGATGCTGTCGGACGACACAGAGGCGCCGGGCTCGGTGGAGGTCATGACGAAAGGGAGCAAACCTTAAACCAACTTTTGGTTGAAATGGATGGATTTGAGACCGATGAAACCGTAATATTACTTGCTGCAACTAACAGACCTGATGTGCTGGACACAGCTTTACTGCGTCCGGGTCGCTTCGATCGCCAAATTGTGGTGGATCGGCCAGATATTAGGGGAAGAGAAGGTATTCTAAAAGTCCACACAAAAAAGGTTCCTCTTGCCGATGATGTTAAGCTAGACATTTTGGCAAAAGGAACACCTGGTTTCTCCGGCGCCGACCTGGCAAACCTGGTTAACGAAGCAGCGCTACTTAGCGCTCGTAACGGAAAAAAGCACGTAGAAATGGAGGATATGGAATCAGCCAAAGATAAGGAATTGATGGGCGTCGAGAGAAAGAGTATGGTCATTACCGAAGATGAAAAAAGAAGCACCGCCTTTCATGAAGCGGGACATGTTTTGGTTGCAAAATTAATTCCTGAATCGGATCCTGTTCATAAAGTAACTATAATTCCGAGGGGAAGAGCTCTTGGTGTAACTTCGTACTTACCCATAGATGAACGTCACTCCTATTCCAAAACCACATTGGAAATTCGTCTTGTGCATTTGCTTGGTGGTCGTGTAGCGGAGAAGCTTGTATATAATCATTTTACAACTGGAGCAGGAGATGATATCGAACGAGCAACTGAATTGGCTCGAAAGATGGTTTGTGAATGGGGCATGAGTGACAAAATTGGTCCTCTTGCATTTGGAAAAGAGAATGAAGAGATTTTTATTGGTAGAGAAATTGCGAGATCAAAAAATTATAGTGAACAGACGGCATTATTAATTGATTCCGAAACTTCAAAAATTGTAAAGGATGCTTCGAATCGCGCTGAAAGACTTATCAAAGGAAATATGAAAAAGCTTCATGCAATAGCTGAGGCTTTGTTGATATATGAGACCTTAGATGGTGACGAAGTTGATCAGATTTTTAAAGGCAAAACATTGAAAATCAAAAGTAGAAAAGCAGAAAATTCAGCAAAATCATCTGATAATTCCGGAGATGGGAAATCTCAAAAAAAGCAAGCTAGCGGTACAACAAGGAGAAAGAAAAAAGTAGAAGAAGAATCAAAAACAGAATGATTCTTTTTAATACGGTACTAACTAGTCTCATACTATTTTTTGACTCATTGTGAATAAACTGAATGAATTTGCATGTTTCAAACCAGTTTAGAATACTATTCTGGAAATGTCCCAGGAGGAATATTTCTTCTCGTTGCATTACTGGCAATTACCTGGTTCGTTCTTTGGTTCGTATTTCATTTTTCAAAATTACTGCGTCTTGATCGGTTAATTTTAGTAGGGGGTATTTGCAGTTTAAGTATTTGCATAGGTTATGTTTATTTTTGGTTTAAATATCCTCCGCCACATGAACGCCAACGGATTCTTATACTGGCTGATATAAATCCTGAGTTATCAGACTCCTCTTCACAAACTTATCTCTATCAAACCTATTTATATGAATTTCTAAAGAGCAAAATTGATTTGAGCCGGTTTCTGGTATATAAGCCGGATAGTTATCTCGCTATTGCAAATTGGGATTCTTTAAAATATTCTTCCTATCAAACCAAGCTCACTAAATTTATGAGAGCCAGTTATGTCATTTATATAAGAAACGAAACATCATCTGAGTTAATTACAGGAGACCTATTAGTTCAAAACCAATCTGCAGGATTTGATACCACAAGAGATGTTCTTTCAGGCACACCGGAAGAAATTGAATTACAGCCGGGAGTTTTGGATATTTTTTCAATTGATTCACAATATTCCAAAATCTTTACAAGCAGATGGCCTCAACAAATACAAAAAACATGGGCTAAAGGCAAACTTGCCTATATTTCAAAGGACTTGATTTCTGCTCAACACAGTTATTTGCAGTGTTTACAAATAGATGAGGGCTTTTATACTGCTCAAATCGAATTGGCCCAGTTGGATGTGGATTCTGCACAAATTCTACAAGCCGATGGAGGCTATTATCAAAATCATCTTTCCCGAGCTACTCAATATCTTTACCAATTGCGTGATCAAAATATCATAAATGGTGATGTAGAAAGAATTTGGGGTGAGCATGCAATTTTGTTGGAAAATTTTGTGGTTGCTGAACAGAAGTTAAAGGAGAGCCATAAATTAGATCGATTTAGCGACAGGCTGTATTTGGATTTGACCCAGTTACACCCGAGCCGCTATCAAAATCTAAAATTTCTCAACGAGGAATCGCTCATTCGCCAAGCGCTATTCGTTAATCCCGCTTCCTTTCAAGCAATAATCCAATATTCAGACTTTCTTAACTTGAATAGTCGATATGAGGAAAGTGAAAACATCCTTTTGCAATTTCTAGAGGTTTTCCCGGATCAATTTGATGTTTTGCTAACGCTTGGGAAATTCTATGTTTCACGACAAAATTACGTGGATGCCCATGCTATTTTCAGCAAAATGTTGTCTGGCAATTATTTTAATAAAATGCCTGTTAAATTTAATTTAGGTGTCGTTTATTTTCACCAGGAAGATTTTGTTAATGCAAAAAAAATCTTTACCAGGATAGCAACTCAAAACATGAATCCCGATGCTTTTCTTTACCTTGCTTACATTAGCGAGAAAGAGGAAGATATTGAGCAATCAATCGAATATTTACGCAAGAGAATCCGGTACAATCGCGGGCCAAACGATCGCTATAAAGAAGAAGCCAGAAAAAGACTGGTTATGCTTTTAAAAAAACAGGGAGAGTTACCGAATTGACAGCATTACCATCACATGTTCGGATTCTATCAAATCATTCCATCCATGGATTACCGGGTGATCAAATAATTTGTTTAAAGCTCGCGAATCTGATTCCTGAAAAACAAAAAAAACTAAAAGAGATTTTGTTGAGGAACAAATTTTCCTTCAAGAGTTTGGATTCCGAACTCTTTTTGACAGGATTACACTCCGAATATGCCAATTTAACAGTTGAAATGTCAGCTCAACAGGGCCTTGTATTCATTTCAAATGAAATTGCTGAAGTATTGGGAAACTTTGAAAATCAAACTGAATTGGTGTGGAAGATTAAAGGACGCTCTTTACAATTGCATGAGCGAACGCATATAATGGGAATTTTAAACATAACCCCCGATTCTTTTTTCGATGGGGGAAAATATATCCAAACCGCAAAAGCTGTAGAGCATGCCTTGCAAATGGTGGAAGATGGAGCTGATATTATAGATGTTGGTGGTGAATCCACTAGGCCGGGTGCTTTACCGGTATCAGAACAAGAAGAGATAAGTCGTGTAATCCCTGTGATTGAATCGATTAGAAAACAAAGCGGTGTCCCAATTTCAATTGATACCCAAAAAGTCAAAGTAGCAAAATTGGCTATTGAAGCCGGGGCGGAAATCCTCAATGATATTAGCGGCTTAGGCAATGATCCTGAAATTGCAAAATTGGCTTCAGATGGCGCTGGATTGATTTTAATGCATATTAAGGGTACACCCAGGGATATGCAACGGAATCCATCGTACGATAATTTAATGGAGGAAATCCTTCTTTTTTTGAATAATAGCAAGAATAAAGCAATGGAAATGGGTGTTAATTCTGATCAGATCGTTTTGGATCCCGGAATTGGTTTTGGCAAACAATGGTTTGATAATTATGACTTGATTAACCGCTTGCAAGAATTACAGGTATTGAACGCTCCAATATTAGTTGGAGCTTCGCGAAAATCTTTTTTGAACAAAGCTCTATCAATGGATCGGGGGGGGGAATTGGAGGGTTCCCTGGTGTCCCATGTGATGGCGGTGAAGAATGGCGCTCATATTGTGCGGGTTCATGATGTAAAAGAAACCAAGAAAGCCGCTCTTGTTGCCGATTTATTTTTAGAAAGAAAGAATCTATTCAGCCTCGAAGCCTCTACGACTCAAAAGATAAAACTATGAACTTGGAGCCTTTGAGTCTTAGCGGCTGAATTGTTGCGAATGAAAAAAAACAAAACCAATTACAAAATTCTATCTAGTAATCGATGAGTAAAATAAACATCACCTTGTTTCAAGTTGGCTTTCTAAAAGTCACGTTAATAGACGTGTTGGATGTATTGTTAATTGCGTTTATCCTGTATCGATTATACCAGTTTTTACGCGGGACCCGCGCTTTGCAAATGGCTGTAGGTTTACTAATCATTCTTCTGATGTCGGCTCTTGTGAATTTATTCAACTTAAACGGTATGGTATGGATATTTAATAACTTACAAACAATTTGGCTGATAGCATTTGTTATTGTTTTCCAGCCCGAATTGCGCAGGCTTTTACTCAATATTGGTCAAATACCCTTGATTCGAAAATTTGTACTTGTTCGTAGTGGACTTGCAATTGACGAGATTATCAAAGCCAGTTTAGAGCTTTCGAATCGCGGTTTTGGCGCCATAATTGTGCTTGCCAGAAATTCCGGATTGCGCCGGGTGATCGAAACAGGACAACCAATTCAAGCGGAAATATCATCACCTCTGATCGTATCACTTTTTAACCCGTTATCTCCTTTGCATGATGGCGCTTTGATAATTCAAAATGAATTAATAGAAGCTGCCAAATGTATTTTACCTTTATCTGAATCGACAAAATTAGAACCTTGGTTAGGCACAAGACATCGGGCAGCTGTAGGTTTGGCCGAAGAATCTGATGCTGTGATCATTATTGTTTCCGAAGAAACACGTAAAATCTCAGTGGCTATGGATGGTCAACTGCATAGAAATTTGGATGAAAAGAAATTGTACGAAATGATTGAACAAGCCATTAAGTCGAAATAAAGACGTGAAACTGAGAAGTAAGATGATAACGGAGAAGTGGAGTTATGGAGAAACAGAAAATGTAGGAATTTAGAGGTATAGGGTGACTTAAAAAAATAATTATACTTCTAATTTAATTTTGAGCAGAGATATGATCCCATAAACGAAGCTCCTTAATTTTAAGGAAATGGGTGTCATAGGTTATGATTTTTGATCCGATTACTATCGTATGTGAGGCAATGCAGATATCATTAATTGGTATGGGCGTGCCTACAGTTTTAAAATTACATTTGATTTGGGAATCGATAGAAATTCTTCCTGGTTATTTTTAAGGAGGGAACTAAAAGCATCAGGAAATCAATTTGATTTACTGAGATGATCATCCAGCCCATTCGGGGACGACAAAAATCTATAGAAAATCAGAGGCTGAAAATGAATTTCAATTTTTAACTTCTGTGAATGCACCGGATTCAATTTTTATTGACTATGATATTGAATTAGAATCGCGTTATTATTATTACCTCAAATCGGTGGATAAAAGGCGTTTTGATAGTGTCACGTCAGATACCGTTAGTTATATGCTCTTATCCAAAGCCAGGAATTTGAATCATTCTTAATGCCGCAAAGCCCACTTTTGCATGGCATTATCCGTTTATATCTCCAGTTGGATATCTACTTCGAATGGAAGATGTAAATTCTGATGAAGTGATATGGATATCACTTGTAACTTCATTTGATTCAATCACTGAAATCCAATATGATTGGGATGGAAAAGCTTTGCTTGATTCAATTCCAACTAACCGTCAGTTTCGTTGGCGTGTGGATGTGTTAGGCCCGGATATTTTTTCCGGCTCAGAATCAGTTTGGAATTTATTGGAACTTTAAAAATTGGAGGATAAATGATTCATCAATTTTACAAATTGGGAGTAATAATCTTTTGTTTATTCCTTGGGTTTGTGATTTTTACTAATGCTTATGCTCAGGGAAGTACGATCCTCAATTTTCAAAATAGAGGTGCACAATATCAAATTGGGTCGGACGATGAATTGCTCATAAAAGTGAATATTTGGGGTTTCGTACAAGCTCCTGGACAATATCTTGTTCCACGCAATACGGACCTGGTTTCTTTGATATCATATGCCGGTGGACCTTCTGCAAATGCAAAACTTTCCAAAATAAAAATTGTCAGAACTTTTGAACTAGAAACTAATGGTACAAATGGAAAGCCGCAAGAGAAGATTATTGAGTTTGATATCAAGAAATTCCTAGAAACTGGCGATATGAATTTTAATCCATTATTGATGCCGAATGATATGATCATGGTTAAAGGCACGACTGGTGCGTTA
Organism: candidate division KSB1 bacterium; assembly: GCA_022566355.1. Classification (NCBI taxonomy): domain Bacteria; kingdom Pseudomonadati; species Candidatus Zhuqueibacterota bacterium. Next base: position 12,335 of record JADFJB010000064.1, on the reverse strand, counting down.
ATTGCAAAATCATTTCAAATATTAGGACAATTAGCAATAATAGCTAACCTAACATATCTTATAATTAGAATTCAGAGATAATTAAATCACATGAAGGGTGTAATTTTAGCAGGCGGTTTAGGATCGCGACTTTCTCCTCTTACCAAAGTCACAAACAAGCATCTGCTTCCAATTTATGATAAGCCAATGATATATTATCCAATCGAAACATTGGTTCGTTCCGGGATTGATGATATTTTGATTGTAACCGGTGGTAAAAATGCAGGAGATTTTTTACGTCTAATTGGAAATGGCAAAGAATTTGGGTTAAGGCATATAAACTATACCTACCAGGAGGGCGAAGGCGGCATTGCCGAAGCGCTAGATTTAGCAGAATATTTTATAGATAATGATAAAGTTATTGTTGTTCTTGGCGATAATATACTTGAAAAAGATATAAAACAATATGTTGATGAATTTAAAGAACAAAAATCTGGAGCGAAAATTCTCTTAAAGGAAGTAGTAGATCCCCAGAGATTTGGTGTTGCAGAAGTCGAAGATGAAAAAGTGATAGGCATTGTTGAAAAACCACAAGTTCCAAAGACAAATTATGCAGTAATTGGTATTTATATGTATGATTCAAGAGTATTTGATATTATAAAAACACTAAATCCATCTGATCGAGGTGAATTAGAAATTACAGATGTAAACAATGCGTATATCCGATTAAAGGAAATGAGTTATAACATTTTGGATGGTTGGTGGACGGATGCCGGGACTTTTGAGTCTTTATATAATGCAAATCATTTAATCGCAAATAGTAATTTAAATTTTACTTAGGACTTAATTTATCGAACTATAATCACATTCAAGGAGATCTGTGATGAAAGTATCAAAAGTATCATTATTGCTTATATTGTTGTTTACAATAACATTAGTGCCGCTTGTGAACGCACAATTCCATGCTGGTGGCCAAGGTTTGATGTATACCCACTCTGCGAGAACATTGGAAAAAGGAGGTTTAAATGCTTTTTTTCATTCTCGTTTTTTTGGCAAAGGAATTGAATACGTGTCTGGCCCATTAACAATATGGGATGTTCAAGGCTCTTTTGCGTTGACCTATGGATTGAGTAATCGGGTTGAAATTACTTTTCAACCAATCATATATCAGGATGATGCCCTTGTGAATAGTAATATACCAGATGATTTATTTTTCAAATTAAAAATAGGTTCTCTTGGTTCTGCAGCAAGTAAATTTAAATATGGTGCCCTGGTCACAACAAGAATACCTCTTGCCGAACGTCATAATGTTCTTTATGAACCCTACTCTGCTGGATCATTTGAAGTTGGTTTTACCGGTTTAAGCAGCTATGCAAGTGATGTTCTTTTCCCGAATGAATCACTCAATGCCCATTTTAATCTTGGCTTTAATTTGCATAATGATTCAGGGAGTGGATTAAACAAGCTGCTTCCTGACAGTTTAGAAAACAAAGGTACTTCTTCTTCTCTAAATTTTGCTGTTGGTGTTGGACAGCCATATGATAAATGGAATGTATCTGCTGAGGTCCATGGAAGCTTTTTTGTTCAGAAGCCTCCGGTTTCAGCTTATAGTCGAGAAAGTTTCGTGTATTTTACCCCTGGTGTTTCCTATCAACTGTTTGATTGGGTGCAATTAAATGTAGCTGCCGATCTTCTCCTCACATCAGGTGAAGATGCAACTGACTATAATTTTGTTACCAAACCGTTTAGTGAGCTACCAGACTCCTATCCAACCTGGAGAATCAATACCGGTGTGAAATTTAATATTCTATCAGCTTCCTATAATCAAGGAAGTGAAAGAGATATTCTGGTAAGGAAAGCGGAAACACGCCGTGATGTATTTGAACAGATTGTAAGAGAGCAAAGAGAAACTGAAAAAGCTGAAAAAGAATTAACAAGAATCAAAGAAGAACGGCTAAAGGCTGAGCAAGAACTCGAAAGATTACGAAAACTTTTAGAAGGCGACGGTTCTAAGAAAAGCGATAAGAAGAAAAACGATTCAAACTGATAATAGATAATTAATTTTAGAGTTAAAAAAGCCCTCTTGTTTGAGGGCTTTTTTTTATATTTATTTTCAATTTAATATAACTCATTATGCCATTATTATAACTTAGTAGTACTACATTTTTCAAAATTCATAAACGATTTTGTTGAATTTATTTTTGAGAACTTGGGTTAGTTTATGAATCCTTTTTAAGGATAATTGGTGATTGCAAATTCCATTAATTTGTCCCATATTTAAATAATTGTAATTTGATGATATATATTTGGAAGAAGTTAATAGGATTAAAAAGATGACCAAATTAGCTTTAATTCAACAGTATGCTTCTTTGGATATTGATGAAAATATAAATCGCGCAGTGGCTTCAACTAAGAAAGCCGCAAATGAAGGGGCTCAACTTATCGCATTTGCAGAATTGGCCTTTTCTAGATTTTATCCCCAAACTCCGGCTTCCGGAGATGTGACGAAACTCGCTGAAACCATTCCTGGAAGAACAACAGATATATTTTCCCAATTGGCTAAGGAGTTTAGTATTGTTATTGTTTTAAATCTATTCGAACGCTATGGCAATGAGACTTTTGACTCTTCGCCGATGATTAATTCTGATGGATCCATACTTGGTACGACACGTATGGTTCACATAATTGAAGCGCCTTGTTTTCATGAAGGAGGATATTATACACCAGGGAATCATGGCACTCAGGTATTTGAAACAACTATCGGTAAAGTCGGAATAGCCATTTGTTATGATCGACATTATCCTGAGTATATGCGGTCCTTGGCTTTACAGGGAGCAGAATTAGTCGTTATCCCCCAGGCAGGTTCCGTAGGCGAATGGCCTCCTGGGTTGTTTGAATCTGAACTTCAGGTTGCAGGTTTTCAAAATGGCTATTTTACTGCACTTTGTAATCGTGTTGGAAAGGAAGATTGCATTGAGTTCGAGGGAAAGTCTTTTGTTACAGCGCCAGATGGAAGGATTATTGCACAAGCTCCCGATTCAGACGATGCCATTCTGTATGCTGAGATTGACCTTAATGAAATCCCTAATTCCCATGCAAAAAAACATTTCTTAATTGATCGGAGACCGGAATTATATGGCGCCTGGTTAAAATAAAGCTACTAAAATGCTTGGTATTCATCGCAATACATTACGGAGCCGAATGAAAAAATATCATCTGCAATCTCAGAACAATTCTCCAATATCATAGCAGTTTGTTCTAATTTTTTTAAAGCTGGTCATTTTCTGAACACCTCTGCCCGATTTTGTGCAACCTGTTGTATTTAAGGCATAAAATATTTCCAAAGTTTAATATGAAAATCGATCATAGAAAATTTTAACTTATTGATTTTAAAATACATATAACCAGATCTAAACTAAGAAATTTATTTTGGGTTGTGGATGGCATACAATTTGCATTTTTACTCAATTTAAATTTATTTGGAGATATAAGATAATAAACTGTTAACCACTTAACCATTTATCAATTAATAAACATTAAAATTTACAGGAGGTAAGAACATGGCTAAATCTATTGCGGATGTCCTGCAAATGGCTAAAGATAAGGATGCAAAAATTCTAGACTTAAAGTTTATGGATTTCCCGGGTTTATGGCAGCACTTTTCTGCTCCCATTTCCACATTAACAGATGATTTATTTACCGAAGGATTCGGGTTTGACGGTTCCAGTATCCGGGGTTGGCAGGCGGTCAATGAAAGTGACATGATTGTCATTCCAGATCCAAACACTGCTATTATAGATCCATTCATGCAGCCAACGACTTTAAGTTTGGTTTGTGATGTCCATGACCCTCTAACTAAAGAAAAATACACCCGGTGCCCGCGTAATATTGCCCAAAAAGCTGAAGCATTTTTGAAATCTACAGGTATAGCAGATATAGCTTACTTAGGCCCGGAAGCAGAATTCTTCATTTTTGACGATATTCGGTTTGACCAAACCGCCAATTCTAGCTATTATTTTATTGATTCCGTGGAAGGCCGTTGGAATTCAGGAAAAGAGGAAAATCCAAATCTTGGCTATAAACCACGCTACAAAGAAGGATATTTTCCAGTTCCGCCTAGCGATGCGTTTCATGATATTCGTAGTGAAATGATACTAACCATGATCGAGAGCGGGCTGGATGTGGAATGCCACCATCATGAAGTTGCCACAGGTGGACAGGCAGAAATCGATTTGAAGTATGGGCCTTTGGTAAGTATGGCTGATGGGATGCTGTTGTTTAAATACATTGTCAAAAATACTGCACGGAAGCATGGTAAAACCGCTACTTTCATGCCGAAACCGCTTTTTGGTGATAATGGTAGCGGGATGCATACCCACATAAGTTTGTGGAAAGAAGGAACTCCGCTATTCGCCGGTTCCGGTTATGCAGGCCTCAGTGAAATAGCCATGTTTTTTATGGGTGGTTTATTAAAACATGCGCCGGCTCTTGTCGCTATAACCAATCCAACAACCAATTCTTTTAAGAGATTGGTACCCGGTTATGAAGCCCCGGTTAACCTGGCGTATTCAATGAGAAATCGTAGCGCTGCATGCAGAATTCCAGTTTATTCCGATAATCCAAAATCCAAACGAGTAGAATGCCGTTGGCCGGACCCATCTTGTAATCCTTATTTAGCTTTTAGCGCCATGCTAATGGCCGGTTTGGATGGCATTACCAATAAGATCCACCCTGGTGAACCGTTGGATAAGGATATTTATGAATTGGCTCCGGAAGAATTGGCAGAAATCCCATCCACGCCTGCTTCATTGGATGAGGCTTTGGAAAGCTTGGAAAAAGATCATGATTTTCTTCTGAAGGGTGATGTTTTCACCAGTGATGTAATTGAAACATGGATCTCTTACAAAAGAGTAAACGAAGTGGATGCGATGCGGTTGCGGCCACATCCGTATGAATTCGCTTTGTATTACGATATTTAAGAAGATTGAATCAAATTAAAAGCGCCTGGACGATGAGACAATCGCCGGGCGTTTTTTTTTACCGAATTCAAGAATAATATAAATTAAATCTTTCAACTTATTTTGTGAGCTTACAAATTTGCTGTAAACAAAATAATTTATAGATTTAGCTATACTTATTTTGTTGATTTTTTGTCGGACCCTTTTGTGACCACTTTAATAGATTATAAAAAAATAGACCTTCTGTTACGGGAACAGCTAAACCCGGAACAAATTTCTAACTTTTTACAAAGTTTGAACTTTAAAGATTGGCAGGCTGCCCATCGAAGTCTTTTACGAATGGCTGAAACCGATGAGTTGATTCCCAATCTTAATCAATTGTACCCATTTCTCTTGGAGGTCATTTCCAAAGCAGCTAATCCCAATCAGACATTAATCAATTTTGAACAATTCCTGGATGGAGCTTCAGATAAGTCGGCCTTGCTTCAGTATCTGAACCACGAACCTCGTATGGTAGAAATTTTAATTACGCTTTTTGCCGGCAGCCAATTCCTTTCAGAAATTTTGTTTCGACACCCCGAATATTTCGAACAGTTAAAAGATCGTAAACAGCTAGCCCAGACTAAAACCGTTCATCAATTTTATGCCGAATCCATAAAGTCAATTCAATTTACCGAACACATATCTGAAAAACTGGATAATTTGAGAAAATATCAAAAGAAAGAATTGCTTCGCATTGGCGCCAGTGACTTAATGGGGCTTTTAGATTTTCAAACGGTTACTTTGCAAATTTCTAACCTTGCAGATAGTTTGGTACGTGCATGTCTTGAGATCGCCGCTGAAAAAACTCAAATCGATCCGCAAGGATTTGCTGTTCTTGCAATGGGAAAACTTGGGGGACAAGAATTAAATTACAGTTCCGATATTGATTTGTTGTTTATCGTTGAATCCATCCCAATAGCCTATCGCAAACTTGGTGAAAGTTTAATCAATTCACTTTCAAAAGCTACCGGTGAAGGATTTTTATACCGTGTGGACATGCGTCTTCGCCCATGGGGCCGTGATGGACCTCTTATTTCATCTTTGGAGGATCATTTTAAATATATTGAAACGACGGCCCGGTTATGGGAAAAACAGGCTCTATTGAAAACCAGGGTTATTTCAGGCGAAGAAAGAGTTGGCATAGAATTTTTGAATCGAATTCAACCTTTGGTTTTCGATGTAGCCAATCATAATGTGCGGGCTGAAGTTAGCCTAATGAAAAAAAGTGTTGAAGCAAATTTGCGCATACGAGGTGAAAACCAACGGGAAGTTAAGCATGGAGAAGGTTCCATCCGTGATATTGAATTTCTAACGCAATACCTCCAGCTTATTCATGGTGCCAATCGACCCGAAATACGCAGTCGCAACACTATTGATGCTTTGGCTCGTTTGCGCGCATGTGATCTCTTACCAGTAGAGCAATTTAGAATCTTAACAGACGGATATACTTTTCTGCGTATTATTGAACACCATTTGCAATTGATGCATTATCGCCAAACTCATCTTATTCCATCCAAAGCTGATGATATTACTTATCTTGCCAATAGACTTGCATTTTCGGGAAAAAATGCCGGTAAAAACTTCATGGCTCGTTATCAGGAACATAGTAGAGCAATCCGAGAAATCTATGAAGAGTACCTTGGCGGTTCCAAGATTCCTAAACAGGTTCGATTAGGTCAGTTACCTTCTAATATTCACGGGATTGAGAATGATTTAAGTAAACATGTTTCCAGAATGAATGCTTCTTACCGAGAAATATTTTCAAACGAGGAAATTGAAAAACATGAAAAACTAATTCAGTTTCTCGATGAGAATACATTGGCAAAAATTGAAGCAACTTCTTTAACGGATCATTCCTGGCAGCTCGTCATTGTCGGTTATGATTATTTAGGTGCTTTATCCGTCATATGTGGATTGCTCTTCATTTATGGATTCAATATACAAAGCGGCCAAATTTTCACCTATGAATCAGTAGATTCGACCGGCGCCAAACAACCGGGTAGCCGAAGAAGACGCAAGAGAATATCCCATTCTAATGTGGAAAAAGGTTCCCTGCGAAAAATTGTAGATGTGTTTCGAATTACTCAAACTCAAAAACATGTTTCTGAAGAAATTTGGCAAAACTATGAGACCGAGCTTGTGGATTTTTTGCGTAAGATACGCGCAAAACAAAGTAAGGAAGTGCAAGGCGAATTGGCTAAGCGTGTTGCGAACACGCTACGTCAAACAACCACAGAGGTAACAACTTCAATGCAACCGATATTAATTGATATTGATAATACAGCCTCCGAACATCATACGATTCTAAGGATTGATGCTTCGGATACAATCGGATTTTTATATGAATTAACAAACGCTCTAACTTTGAATGGAATATTCATTTGGCGGGTTATGATCAGCTCTATTGAAGATCGTTTGCATGATACCATTTTCGTTACTGATATACAAGGTCAAAAAATCACAGAACCCTCAAAACAGCGGGAATTGCGAATCGCAACTACGTTGGTAAAACACTTTGTTCGCTTGTTGCCAAATGCACCCAACCCAGAATCTGCATTATTGCATTTTCGTGAATTCATCGAGCAACTTTTTCAGCAGAGTAATTGGATGAATGAGCTGGTTTTTATCCAAAAACCGGATGTAATGGATGCACTTGCAAAACTTTTTGGCGTGAGTGATTTTCTTTGGACTGATTTTCTCAGGTTGCAGCATCACAATTTGTTTCCAGTCCTTAAGGATTTAGAAGCCCTTTCTACCGTAAAATCAAAAGCGGATTTGAGAAAAGAACTAAATATGGCTCTAAACAAAATATCTGATGAAAGCGAGACTGTACTGAAATTAAATGAATTTAAAGACCGTGAGATGTTTCGCATCGATATGCGCCACATTCAAGGATATATTACCGAATTCGGTCAATTTTCCGCAGAGCTTTCCGATCTTGCCGAAGTAATCGTTGAAACTGCATTCGCCTTTTGTGAAAAACACCTCGTTGAGAAATATGGAATGCCGGTAGTTGGCAGTAAAAGAAGCCCGATAACGTTATTCGCATTAGGTAAATTTGGTGGGCGAGAAATGGGATTTGCATCGGATATAGAGTTGATGTTTATTTATGAAGGAAAAGGCAAAACAATAGGTCCAAATTCAATTACAAATGCTGAATATTTTGAAGCATTGGTTCATGAAGTCAGAAATTCGATACATGCCAAACGTGCAGGTGTATTTGAAATAGATATGCGTATGCGGCCTTATGGCAAGGCAGGACGATTTTCAGTAACAAAAGATGCGTTCCAAAAATATTTTGATCCGGATGGACCTGCCTGGAATTACGAACGTCAAGCACTAGTTAAATTACGCCCCATAGCTGGCGACCCAAATTTTGGCAAAGGGATTGTTGAGCTTCGTGACAAGATCCTTTATACTGATGAGCCATTTGATGTAATTTCTATGCGTGCAATGCGGGAACGTCAAATCCGGCAATTGGTAACTGGTGGGACTTTGAACGCGAAATTCAGTCCGGGTTGTTTGGTTGATTTGGAGTACCTGGTTCAAGGCCTTCAAATTACACATGGCAAGGCAAAACCAGAATTAAAGTTACAAAATACACGTCAGGCAATATTAAAGCTACATGAGACTGGCATTATCACGAAACAAGAAGAGGAAACGCTTACAAATGCACTGGTTTCCCTTAGATTGTTAATTGATAGTCTCAGGGTCGTTCGCGGAAATACACGGGATTTGACTGTTCCTTCCACTGACACCGAAGAATTTTATTTTCTTGCCAGAAGACTTGGTTATCTGGAAAAAAACCAGTTAAAAAAGGATATTTTGAAGTTTACGACCAACGTTCAAGAGCTAAACAATCGCTTGCTTCCTTATCCAAACTAGAGAACTTTGGTATCGATCCACCCATTTCCATAATCCATATTGAGAATCCCTTTTATAATTGATATATTGGGATTCCTTATTTTGAAGAATGAATTTGAAATCCTAACTGCTAATCGAAAAGAGGCGATAAGATGAAACAAAGAACCCGATCGTTAACCAAAAGCTATATCAGTTTTGTACTAATATTAATGATCCCATTTTTTAAAGGAATTACGCAGGATAAATCAAGTCTACAACCCTACATGGATATTGTGAAAAAAATGCGGGCAAAAGGAATGGCAGAGCTGAAAGCTTATTCAATGCTGGATGAGTTGATTGCTGTGGCGGGCAAAAGAATGGCAGGGTCACCGGGAGCCGCGGCAGCAGTAGAGCAAACCCGTCAATGGATGCAGGATTTGGATTTTGATGACGTTCACCTGGAGCCCATGATGGTTCAACGATGGGTCAGGGGAACCGTTGAAGAAGCAAGTGTAATCAATTCGCCGACTGTTGGTACCAGGCTTCTTTCCGTTTGCGCATTAGGAAATAGTATAGGCACATCTGAGCTTGGAATTTCCGCATCTGTGATTGAAATCCAATCGTTGGAAGAAGCAGAAAATTTGGGTGAAAAAGCAAAAGGAAAAATTCTGTTTTATAACAGGCCTTTAGATCCTGACCAGATTGTAACTTTCAGAGCTTATGGTGGAGCAGTGGACCAAAGAGGAAGCGGCGCAATTGCGGCTGCCAAAGTTGGGGCAGTTGCGGTGCTGGTTAGATCAATGACCCTTCGATTGGATAATGTCCCTCATACCGGGATGATGCGTTACGAAGACAATGTTCCTAAAATCCCTGCGGCAGCAATTAGTACCCGGGATGCAAATTTCCTGAGTATGCTATTGTTAAGAGATCCGGAAGTTATTGTAAATTTAAGATTAAGCTGTGAAACACGGTCGCCGGTTCCTTCGGCAAATGTGGTGGGACAGATTACAGGAAGCGAAAAGCCTAATGAAGTCATTTTATTAGGCGCTCATTTGGATGCCTGGGATAAAGGCGTCGGTGCTCATGATGATGGCGCTGGTTGTGTTCAAGTTGTTGAAGCATTGCGGTTAATAAAAGAATTGGGACTTCAGCCAAAACGAACGATCCGGGCTGTGCTGTTTATGAATGAAGAATTCGGGCAAACCGGTGGCAGCGATTATGTGAAATCGGGTCGACGCAAAAACGAGAAACATGTGGCGGCATTTGAGTCGGATGCGGGCGGTTTCATTCCACGAGGATTCCGGGTTGGAAGAAATGAAGAAGTTGCCGGGAAATACCGAAAATGGCTGCCGCTTTTTCAAGAGCTGGGTATGGACTTGTTTACTGCTGGTGGCGGTGGCGCGGATATCGGACCTTTGGCTCGGCAATGGGATACGCTTCTGATAGGCCTCGCACCGGATTCCCAGCGTTATTTTGATGTTCATCACTCGGAAAATGATGTGTTGGAAACTGTGAGTCCAAGAGAGTTGGAAATAGGCGCTATCGGTATGGCAATTTTTGCTTATGTGCTGGCTGAGGAAGGTAACTAACTACCTTAAAAATAATAAGTTAGTTGCCATTTCAATTGCGGATTTTATTAACTCTGTTTATATAGCCGGCTTCATTATGATATAAATAAAGGAAGTTTTTTCCTTGGAATGAAAATCAGCTTGGTTAATGCTTGGATCGGGTATGAAATTGATGCCTGGTTTAATTTTAGAATGATTCCCTTAATCGATAATCAAAATTACGTATGGTTGCTTTACGGCCAACATACGGGAAAAGATGGCCGTAGCTAAACTGTGTTTCCATAACTTATTGTTTTATTGTAATACTGGTGGTGCGGACCTTTTTTTTGATAAATATTTTGGATTGAATCCGTTACGACAATATTGCGAATTACCTGCATGCCCAAAAATAAGATTGCCTGATTGACACTAGAAACCGTTCGAAATAAACCATAAAAAGCAGAATTAGCTACTTTTATTATTCTGGCGGCGATAATAGGTTGAGTGGACAGGACATCTACAATATAATCCACATCACTATTTAATCCACTCGTCAATTCAAGAATACGAGTAAGAATATTAGGAGGTGCAGAAAGTTCTTTAGATAGATTAAGTAACTGATCCTTTAAGGAATTTGGAATTTGTAACTTGAATTCAGCCCCTGCTGGCTTTTTAAATTGTAAATCCGATTCATTCCTTAACTTGAACCTGATATCTTTTAATTATCGACTTACAATTAAAATTATTAATAGAGTCTGTTATATTGATTCCTAAAAAATTTCTAAGCTTGCTAATTGAAAACTTTATTTACGAATTGCAGGGAAAACGTTAGAAGTTTAGATGATTTTTTTAATACAAATCAAGAATATTTTTCTTTTTTATTAGATCTCAGAGGTACTATTAGCAAATATTATTGCCTGGCCGAGACAGAAAAGGATATTTAAGAGAGCGAATAACTATGATAGAGTATCACCAGACAGAACACGGCGTTAAGCCTCTTTGCACGGCTTTTTCTGTTTCAAGGGCTACATTTTATCGTTCAATGAAGAATGATAGTATGGTACGGATTTCCATAAAAGAGTCGCCCAGACGCATATTAGAGCATGAGGAGACGATAATTTTGGACACACTTAATTCGGAACGTTTCTTAGATTTGTCACCGGCTGAAATATGTGCGATTTTACTTGATGAAGGAACATATCTTTGCAGTGAACGGACAATGTATCGTATTCTTTCGAGACATGAACAAAATGTAGACCGGCGAAATCGAGTCCATCATAATTTTTCTGTTCCTGTACTATTGGCAAAAAACCCGAATCAGCTATGGTCATGGGATATTACGAAATTAAAAGGTCCGCAAAAATGGACTTATTATTATCTTTATACGATCCTTGATATTTTTAGTCGTTATGTTGTTGGCTGGATGGTAGCTTACAGACAAATCGCAACTTTGGCAAAGGAGTTAATTGCCGAAAGTTGCTTGAAACAGAACATCGAACCGGGACAATTGAAAATTCATTCGGATCGGGGAAAACAGATGCAATCAAAGACCCTGGCACAATTACTTATTGATCTTGGAATAATAAAATCATTCTCAAGGCCGCATGTTCCTGATGATAATCCTTATTCCGAATCACATTTTGGTGTTCTTAAAGGCAGGCCGGAATTTCCTGACCGTTTTGGATGTATCTATGATGCCCGGTTATTTTGCAGGAAATTTTATAACTGGTATAATAACGAACATAGACACTCAGGAATTGGAATGTTGACACCGGGTACAGTTCATTATGGGAAAGCAGATCTGGTTCTTGCTAAAAGGCAACTAGTTCTTGAAGAAGCATATAAAAAATATCCGGAACGTTTTGTGAAGGGAAAACCAGAAGTGAAAAGGTTGCAGCAAATGGTGTGGATTAATAAACCGAAAAACTAGCTTAAATAAAAAATGAAAAGTGTCTCATTTTTATTG
>JADFJB010000063.1 GCA_022566355.1 candidate division KSB1 bacterium | reverse complement strand
ATCATCGGCTCGACGCCGAATGATGGTAGTTATGACTGGTCAGTTCCGAATGCGCCCTCGACTAGTTGTTTGATTCGTGTGTCGGATGCAGCGGACGGTGATCCATCGGATGTGAGTGACGGTGTGTTCAGTATTGTGGATGATGGCATTCCATCATCTGAAACAATTCTCTTTGCAGTAATTGGAGATTATGGAGATGCTGGCCATAATGAAGAGACAGTGGCCAATCTGGTCAAAAGTTGGAATCCGGATTTTATTATTACTGTGGGAGATAATAACTATGATCTTGGAGAAGCATCCACGGTTGATGTAAATATAGGCCAATATTATCATGAATTTATTTATCCTTATCAGGGCACCTATGGTTCTGGAGCAGATATCAATCGATTTTTTCCTTCATTAGGTAATCATGATTGGAATACTAGCGGTGCAATACCTTATCGGGACTATTTTACCTTACCTGGCAATGAAAGATATTATGAGTTCATATGGGGGCCGGTTCATTTTTTTGCGATGGATAGTGATACTCTTGAGCCGGATGGAATTTCAAAAACTTCAATCCAGGCTCTTTGGTTAAAAAATAATTTAGCTGTTTCTAGTTCACAGTTTAATTTTGTTTATATGCATCACCCACCCTATTCTTCGGGTGATCATCACGGCTCCGAAGTTATTATGCAGTGGCCTTTTAAAGAATGGGGAGCCGATGCAGTATTTGCCGGACATGAACATGATTATGAACGGATAATTTTTGATGATCTCCCTTATTTTGTCAATGGATTGGGTGGGAAAAGTATACGCAGTTTTGGGACTCCTATTGAAGGAAGTGTTGTCAGGTATAATGATGATTACGGAGCCATGCTGGTCGAAGTAAACAATACTAGTGCAGTATTTAAATTCATCATTCCTTCAGGAGAGGTAATTGATAATTATACAATTGTAAAAATCCTCGGTGAGACCATTGTATTGACATCAGCGAATGGCGGAGAAAATTGGCTTGTCAATAGCACACAGTCGCTTAGTTGGACTTCACAAGGAGAGATTTCGAATGTGAAGTTGGAATATTCGTTGAACAATGGCCAAAGCTGGACTGAGATCATCGACTCGACGCCAAATGATGGCAGTTATGATTGGACAGTTCCGGACTTGCTATCGAGCAGTTGTTTGGTTCGAGTATCTGATGCATTAGACGGCGATCCTTCAGATGTGAGTGATGGTGTATTCAGTATTGTGGGCGATGGCATTCCACCATCTGAATCAACGGTTATATTGCCGCAATTATTCTCAAATAAACTGGTTGTAGATGGTTTGGATACACCAATAGCAATGGGATTTTCACCCGATGGCAGACTTTTTATCCTCGAAAAGGCTGGTAAAATACGAATTTTTAAAGAAGGCGTGTTTCTTCCTTTGCCTTTCTTGTCTGTTCCTGTTGAATCAAATGGTGAACGCGGATTACTTGGTATATCTTTTGATCCAAACTTTGAATCGAATGGATATATTTATATTCATTATACATCCAATAATCCAGTCTCAAATCGAGTTAGCCGTTTTTCTATCAGTAGTACGAACCCGGATATTGCTGATCCTAATAGTGAAGTTGTAATTATCGACATCCCCTCTCCTTCCGAATACCATAATGGAGGAGCTATCCATTTTGGCAAAGACGGGTATTTGTATGTTGCTGTTGGAGACGGGCATGTTCAAGAGTCTTCTCAATCTTTGGAATCTCTTTCTGGAAAATTATTGAGAATTGATCCGAATAATTATCCTAATATCATCCCCCCGGGTAATCCATTTGTTGGAACTTCAAATGCCCATGAAGAGATCTGGGCACTTGGTTTCCGAAATCCATTCACATTTGCCGTTGATCCGGAGTCAGGTAAAATTTATGTGAATGATGTTGGAGAAGATACCTGGGAGGAAATTAATTATTTGGTTAAAGGTACTAATTATGGCTGGCCATCGGAAGAGGGATCTTCGTCCAACTCTTCATTTCAGGATCCAATATACTCATACAATCATAATGGAGGTTCTGCGGCCATAACCGGAGGCACATTTTATCGGGGAGATCTCTACCCTGTAGAATATCAAGGAGATTATTTTTTTGCTGATTATATCCTTGGTTTTATTAGGAGATTAAAACAAAATAATCAGGTTGAAGAATTTGCTTCAAATGTGTCGGGTCCGGTAGATTTAAAAGTCGGTGCAGATGGCAATCTTTATTATTTGTCAATTATTAATAATGCCGTTTATAAAATAACTTATTTGGATAACATAACCCCTTTAATAACGAATGTTGTGATTGATAGCTTAACAAATTCATCGGTTGTAATTCAATGGGAGACAGATGAAATAAGTGATAGTCAAATTGAATATGGTACAAATTCTGGATATGGAAATATTACATCAATAGAGACAACTTTGAAAACACAACATTCAATTAAGTTAAAGAATCTAATTCCAGGTGTAGTTTATCACTTTAGGGTACTTTCGCGAGACCAAAGTGGCAATCTTGCTATTAGTGAAGATCATTCCATTGCTTTGACAGATCCTAATCGTGTAAGTGACGGTTTGATCGTATTATATAATTTTTCCGGTACTGGCAATGTGATTAATGATGCTTCAGGATTTGGAGAACCACTGGATTTGGAAATAAATGACATTAACAAAGTGCAATGGTTGCAAAATGGAGGATTGCATTTAATATCGGAAGGTGTAAAAGCACAATCATCAGGAGCGGCAACAAAAGTATTTAATAGCATGACATCTACTAATTCTTTGACAGTTGAAGCTTGGGTTGAAATTGAGAATTTAACCCAAAGCGGCCCGGCTCGTATTATTTCCAATTCTAAGGATCAGTCATCACGGAATTTTACTTTTGGACAAGATGGAACCAGCTATGTAATGCGTGTCCGAACACCGCAAAGCGGGTTGAATGGAGCTGATCCTGTCTTGAATGTAGAAGGAGCAGTTAGTACATCCCCTCAACATGTTGTTTCCACATTTGATGGATCAACAACAAGGCTGTATGTGAATGGAATTTTACAAAACCAAACGGTCACTTTATCTGGTGGTTTTTCGAATTGGGATCCAACTTTCCCATTAGTATTGGGAAATGAGGCTTCTAATAATCGTCAATGGTTGGGAAAGATATATTTAGTATCGGCTTATAATCGAGCGTTATCTTTTGAAGAAGTCCAACAAAATTTTAATGCTGGAACGCCAAATAAAAACGGTAGTTTACCAATAGCTCCAACTAACCTTTCTGCACAGGAACAATCTTCGTCAGAAATTGCACTTTCGTGGCTTGATAATAGTACTAGCGAGTTTGGATTTATTATTGAGAGTAGTTTAACGAATAATAACCCAGATTTTTCTCCTATCAAAAGTGTTCCAGCTAATTTAAGATCCACAAATATAACTGGGTTAACATCTGGTACCACCTATTATTTTAGGATTCGATCATTTAATGGTATAGGATCTTCGCCATATAGTAATTCTAGCAATGCACCGACCACAACAATAATAATACCTCCTCCTGCAAGTACCAAGAAAATTATGTTGGTAGGAGATTCAATTACATGGGGTGAAGGCAGTTCAGATAACCAAGGATTTCGGCCGGATTTATACGGTTTATTAATAAATTCCAATTTCAGTTTTGAATTTGTTGGTAGTGAAGGATCTAATCCATATACTGGTTATTTTTTCCCTGGGAAAAAGATCAATCAATTCTTTCCAAGTAATTTTGGGTACGGATTAGGCACTGGAGAGTATGATATCACGAATAACATGAATACATATAATCCAAATGTCCTGATGATACATTTAGGAACAAACGATTTGACTATTGAGACATTTAATATTCCTTATTCCAGTAACGGGACAATCCTTAGTTCAACTTCTGGTGAACTGGCAGAATTTGTAAGATATTTACTTCAATGGCGCGAAGGCGTCTTTGGTAATTTTTTAGAATACTTATTTGTGAGTCAATTAATTCCAAGAAAAAATAGAGATTGGGAATTGGCAGATGGAAAAAATCCAGAGGATGAATTACCGTTTTTCAACGATGAAATCGAAAGATTAGTCGACGATTTTAATAATGGAACCATTACTGGAAAATCTGAACCGGTATATCTTGTAAACCACTATTCGCCATTTAAAGATAACTCCCAATTATTTACTGGAAATAGTCAAGATTATATGTCCGATGAGCTCCATCCAAATGATCTTGGCTATTCAGTAATGGCGCAAACGTATTTTAATGCTTATAGTCAAGTCATTAATTTACCTTTTAGCTCATTTAATGTTGCTCCCAAGCTTGTTGAAATTTTAGAACCACAGATAACTCAACCTCTTCCTGAAGAATTTGATTTATTGCAAAGTTATCCGAATCCATTTAATCCTAAAGGCGGCTATGAATTACAAGTAACTGTGATTAATTATCAATTACCTGAAGAAGGGGAAGTACGGATAAATGTTTACGATATTCTTGGTAGGAAAATACGAACCCTGGTTCAAGATGAAAAACAAGTTGGATATCACCAAACAATTTGGGATGGCCGTAATGATTATGGTAATATTGTTAGTTCAGGTGTTTATTTTTACATTATGCAAACTGAAGAATTTGTTAAGCAAAAGCGTTTGATTATTTTAAATTGATAATACCGAATGATGAATTGATCCAAATTTGTGATTGGAAGTACTAATATTCTGGCTATTATCAATGGAACAAGAGTGAAACTCTCTTTAAGAAGGTTGCCCTTTTTATTATTTTTCAAATGGTCATTCTCATTGATAGGTAAATTCATTTTTTATTCAATGCAATGAATTAGCAGCAGCTTGCCTTATTTTATCATATTTACAGCTAAACATTTTTTAAGTTTTCCAGTTGATAATCATGAAATAATGTGTTAATGTGGAACACATTCTCACTAAAATGACACATTTATAGTCTTTATTTTTCAATAGTTTAGGTTGAAAACATTGGCACAAAAATTGTTTCCTATTTCTACTAAATCGGACGAGTCTGTTTTTAAATTCATCTAAAGGATTAGTAAATGAATCATAAGAAATTAGGATTAACTTTCCTCATTGCCTTTCTTATTATTTCAAATAGTATAAATTCAATCACCCTGTTTTCTCAAATTCGAGTAATGCCGCTTGGTGATGCTACGGTTATAGGTACCGGATCGACCAATAATGTAGGTGGTTTCCGTGATGATCTTCATTTGTTCTTAAATGCAGGATTAATGCCCTTCGATTTTGTAGGTACTCAAAACGATGGAGTCTCAACGGACCCTGACCACGAAGGTCATGCTGCTTCGACAGTTAATGATATCAATCAGGATTTATTATCAACAATTCAACTCTATCAGCCACATATCGTTATTGTTCATTTGGGAACGGAAGATCTCATTGCAAATGGTAATGTTGGCACTGTATTTAACGGTTTATCAAGTGTAATCGACAACATCTCAAATTACAGCTCTGAAATTGAAATTTATCTTTCATCATTAATTCCAAGTAGAGACCAGGTGGTAAATTCAAATATTGATGGTTTAAATCTTCAACTTCAAACATTAGTGGATACAAAATCCGCACAAGGGATTTCGGTTTATTTTGTAGATATCAATACTGCTTTCACTGAAATTCCAAGTTGGTCCAGTATTTTTATGAGTGATGATTACTTCCCAAATGATGATGGTTATGGAGTAATGGCAGATGTCATTTTAAATAGTTTAAATTCTTCATCCAGGTATATTGCCTCGGAATCTTTTGCAGACAATTTTAACGATCGATTTTTTCTGGGCCCAAATTGGACAACACACCCGAATTATCGAATTAGTAATAATGAATTGAGAAACAGTTCAAACCAAGACACCTGGGATAATTACCTGGCTGTTATCAATTCCGTAGCCAGCCCCAACACAATTACATTCAAATATAGCCTGACTTCCGATGAATTAGGTAGATCTGAAACAGGAGTAGTTTTCTTATTAAATTCCTCAAGTATTGATGCAAACGGTTTTTTACTAACCTTAAATAACGGATCGCTGAAATTGTGGGAATTAATTGATGGCAAGGTCGGGTCGAATTTGGCAAGTGAATCTGGACTTTTGCCTATGCCCCAATCCGGGAATTTGTTTTTTATGAATTGGAGTTTCAATTCACCGGAACTTCGAATAACGGTGAAAATCAACAATACACTTTTTGGAGAGCTCACCCATACTACAACTCCCCCAGGCGCCAATGAAGTTCGTTATGCCGGCATTATGCTAAAAGGCAGTCAGAACAATAATATCGATGATTTTTCCCTATCAAGTGTTGTTGATAAGGAACCTCCCGCTGCTATTAGCGATTTTGCTCTGGTTCGTACCGGTCCAACATCTGCGCAGTTTAGTTTTACTGCGACTGGTGACGACAGTTTAACCGGCTCGGCATCCAATTATGATTTACGTTTTTCAACTGATCCAATAATTGAATCCAATTTTGAACAAGCAACTGCAGCAATTGTTTCTCAAACTCCAAATGAACAAGGTTCTGATGAAAGTATCTTTATTACCGGGTTGAAGCGTAAAACTGACTATTATTTCGCAATAAAAGCAATCGATGAAAATAACAATGCTTCACCTATTTCGGATGGTTCAATAATGGGGTCCACGGTTGAATCTGTCCAATTTGATGAGGATTTCAACAGAACCGAACTTGGAGAGCAATGGCAAACTTCAGATGATGTTGTAATATCGGAGGGCGCTTTAAAGACAGCGAACAGCCAATCCGGATGGAAGTCAGCGGCAGTCTTGATTTCACCAACGTCGCCTATTGAACTTGGCTTTAATTGGTTGAATATCTCATCACAATCTGAAATTGATAAAATTGGTTTGTTAGTCATGCTGCAAGAACCCACTACAACTGCCAATGGATATATGATAAGAGCTGAAAGTTCTACAAATGAATTTCAATTATGGACTGTGGATCAAGGCAATCCTTTACAAAAAATAAATTCATTTAAATATCATATGGATCTGGTTTCCGGTTCAACTTTGAAAGTATTCACGTATTCCACAGAAACTTCTCATGACTTTGTAATTTTTGTGGACAGTAGCTTCAATGGTGTTTTAAGTGATAACAATAAATTATTTGGGAATTCTCAGGTGCAATATTGTGGATTAATTTTCCAGGGCAACTCAAGCGTTGCAGCTGATAATTTTTTCGTAATTTCACTAAAGACAATTCCTGCATCTATATCAGTTGAATCCGGTGATGATCAAGATGGTATTTTAAATCAATTATTTCCCGACCCCCTTGTTGTTAAGGTTAACGATGATTTAGGATCTCCGGTTTATGCTGCTAAAATCAAGTATGAGATTATTGAAGGCGATGCTCGTTTAATTCCTCCTTTAAATCCAAGTGGAACCATAAGAATTGAGGCAGAAGATGGAATTATTGAAGGCAATTCATTTATTGTTGACAATGCATCTAACACATCAGGTGGATCCTATATTAACACTGTTGCCGGAGAGTCAGATACAAGTACGGTTGTGTATGATTTTTATATTGATCAAGATGGTATTTATAAAATTTGGGGGAGAGTTCTAGCGCCATCAGGAACAGAGGATTCTTTTTTTATTCAAGTGGATGATTTTAATGAAATTTTATGGGATGTTTGGCAAGGTAATCAAAAATCCGCCTGGGATTGGGATCTAGTTTCCTCTCGTGGAAGCGGAAGTGTGAAAACTCCAGCAGTAGATCCATATGAAATTAATTTAAATAAAGGTTTTCATAAATTAATTTTAAGAAATAGAGATATCAACACAAAATTAGATAGATTAATCATAACGCGTGACTTAACTTTTCAACCTTCCGGATTTGGAGGGAATCCATTATATTTTAGTAATTATCTTGGCTTATCAGAAGCTTTTGTGTTGTTAAATTCACGCTCTGGCGATATATCAATTAAGGCTTTCCTGTTCGATGTACCCGAGCAAGAAGTGATTTTTAATATCCGGGCTTTGCCTAATGCTCCGGTTACAATTGCAGAATTTTCAGGGAATAATCAAACTGGGCCGGCAGGACAAGTATTATCCAATCCGTTGGTAGTACTAGCATCTGATGATTTTGGCAATCCCACCCCAAATGTTTCTGTGTTATATGAGCTTGTTGAAGGAGACGGGAGGATCATAGAAATCCAACCGGTTCTTACAGATGAAGATGGCAAAGCAGCGGTTGACCTGGAATTAGGTAAAAGTGAGACCAATAACCGGGTTCTGGCACATGCTGACGGACTAAATGGCTCTCCGGTGGAATTTTTAGCAATAGCCACATCAGGAATACCTACACAAATAGAATTTGTCTCAGGGTCAAACCAGGGTGGTGAAATTGGGTCTACTTTACCTGAACTTTTAGTGGTAAAAATTTCCGATCAACAAAACAGTCCAATTGAAAAGTTTCCTGTAGTTTTTAGTATTGTTTCAAACCTGGGGGGTTCATTATCTGCTGATACGGTTCTTACGAATTCAGAAGGAAAGGCGCAAGTTAGTTTTACTTTTGGAAATAGTATAGGAAATTATAGCATCCATGCCATTGCTCTGGGTTTATTAGATTCTCCAATTGTTTTTTCCGTTAGTGCAACACATGGGCCTGCATTTCAATTAAGGAAAGTTTCGGGTGACAGTATTGCAGGAATCTCAAATTTTCCACTTGTTGAACCTTTTGTTGCGGAGGTTAGTGATGAATTCGGAAACCCTGTAAAAAATATATCGGTCTTATTTAAAATAATCTCTGGTGATGGTATTTTTGCCGGAGGATTAACACAGTTATCCGTTACAACAGATAGCTTGGGGAAAGCTGGGGTTATATTAACTTTAGGTAGTGATATGAGTGAATTTGCTTATCGAGTACAAGCAAGCAGTGACGGATTGCAAGGATCACCGGTTGAATTTGTAGCAACAGCTGTTTCGCCGACTGCTTACAAAATCACTCTTGTTGATGGAGATTCGTTGGTTGGGATAATCAATAAACCGTTAGATGCGCCGTTTCGTGTGCGTGTAACAAATCCAATTAATGAACCCATAAAAAACCATCCTGTTACTTTTAAAGTAATAGCAGGAGGAGGTTTATTTGTCGATACAGTTGATTTAAGTCAGACAACGCCAACAGATGAAGATGGGATTGCATCTGCCACCTTAAGAATGGGTTCGTTCGTTGGGGAAGGCTCAAATCTGGTTCATGCATCCGGATTGCGTGGATCATTACCTCTCGTTGGTTCTCCTGTTGTTTTTACAGCCTCAGGTAAATTTGATGCGGAAAAGATTTCTATTATTAAAGGTAACAATCAAATTGGTGTAATTGACAGCCAACTTCCTCAACCCATTGAAGTTCTGGTCTTAAATTCAAATGATAATCCGGTTGCAGGTATCCCTGTTGAATTTCAGGTGATTTCCGGTGGAGGCACCTTTGATAATAATAGTGATACCACAGTGGTGAAAAATACCAATAGTAATGGAAAGGTTTCTGTGATTTTTACTCTCGGAAACAAAGCCGGCATAAATAACAACCAAATAAGAGTAACAGCTTCTGATGGTTTTGTTCCGTTACAAGGATCACCCATATCTATTTTGGCTTCGGCGGCAGAAAGCCCTGCCATTAAAATTGAAGCGATAACCCAAACCCAACTAACAGGAATAGTTGGAAAGGTAATTGAACCTGTGCAGGTTAAAGTTGTAGATAGTGCAAATTTACCTGTTCCTTCACATGAGGTGAAATTTCGCATTATTACGGGTAATGGGAGAATAGCCAATGCTCAGCACGACACTTCTCTGGTAGTATCAACCAATGAAAGCGGAATTGCTGAAATTTCATGGACATTAGGTACAAAAATCGGAACGGATCTAAATAAAATTGAAGCTACTTCGGACAACGGCATCTTAGATTTAATTCAATCACCAATCACATTTAATGCTACCACCCTGCCTGATTTAACAGATCCTGATAGTTCTGAAATTCATGTAACTTCTCCAACCATTGCAGATAATCAGGATAAAGCAACTATCACTATTATTTTGCGGGATCAATTTAATAACCCGATTGCAGGGAAAGAGGTGTTTTTATCTGCTACTGGCGAGCTTAATTTTTTTGAACAACCACCGGTTACTGACGATACCGGCCAAACTGTTGGACATATGACTTCTCTTAAATCCGGTAAAAAAACTATTCATGCCAGAAATGTTGATGACAATATTGAAATAAATAGCAAAGCTGTAGCTGAATTTATCTCTACAACAGCAAATCAAATTAAACTACAAGACGGGAATGCTCAAACCAGAAATGTTGGAACAGTTTTAGCGAATCCAATTGTTGTTTCTGTCACAGATATGTTCGATAATCCGGTTCCTAATTACCCGGTAACATTTACGTCACAAACAACAGGTGGTTATTTTGTCGAAATCCAACCTGTACTAACTGATTCATTAGGGTTTGCTTCGACTCATTATATTTTAAGCGAATCCGAAGGAACGAATATAATTGAAGCGATTGCAGATGGTCTGACAGGTAATCCTATAATTTTCAGTGTCAGCGGAGTTCGGAATCCAGTGGCGAAAATACTTGCAGTTTCCGGAGATCTTCAAACCGGAATAGTCGGTGATACTTTGAACCAACCCTTAATTGTTGAAACTTTAGATGCAAATGACGATCCTGTGATGGATGTCCCTGTTAGTTTTCAATTTAGTGCCGGCAGTGGCTCATTCGTTGAACCACAACCCATTTTATCAGATGCTTTTGGCAAAGCTTCAACCAAGCCTATACTTGGTCCGGAACTGATTACTCAAGTTATTAGTGCCAAATCAAGTTTAGTACAAGGTGTATCACTTACATTTTTTGCCAATACGGCACCATCCGGAGCAACACAAATTGATTTACACTCCGGTGATAACCAGGTTATTCGTCCTTTGGAACAAAGCACATCTATGACAATTATTACCAGAGATACGTTTCATAACCCTGTTTCCGGTACGGGAGTCATGTTTGAAGTTATTGAGGGCGATGCCATTATTATAACTGCACAACCGGTAGTTTCAAATAGTTCTGGTCTTGCCAGTACAATAATACAAGCTAAGACTACTCCCGGAATTGCAAAGATTGCTGCCAGCTTAGTAAAGAATCCAGCAGAAAAGGTTGTCTTCACTGTTCAGATATCTTCCAGTGTGGCACACAATATAATTTTGGTTAGCGGAGACCAGCAAATCGGAACAAAAGGATATTATCTTTCCGAACCCCTTGTGGTAAAAGTTACTGATATTTACAATAATCCGGTACCAAATGAACCTGTTGCTTTTGTCGTATCCGATGGTGAGGCGACAGTTGAGGGTGATTCTATTAAACTGACTAACGACGAAGGAATAGCCAAAAGCCAGTTACGGGTTGGTGAAAACGCAACACAAATAGAAGCGTTAGCCTTTGCTGCCAGTTTACCAAACCAAGTATTATCTTATCATATAACAGCCATTGAAAATGAAATTCCGTTAATAGTTTCAAGTACTCCTGATTTACAAGTCAGGGAGAACGAGTTTGTCAGTTTTGATATTTCAGTGATTGACCCCGAAAGCGATCCTGTAAACGTCGAGGTCAATGAACTACCGGATGGAGCTGTTGTTACTAAAGTGAACGCTGTATCCTGGCGGTTTGACTGGACGCCTAATTTTAGGCAAAGCGGTGAGCATCCAATTGCATATTCGGTTGCAGACAACCGTGGTGGAGTAGTCAAGGATACTGTTATAATCGATGTTATAAATGTAAACAGACCGCCAATGATTACAAATGTACATCCTGCAGGCGACACTACCATAATCCGGGGTCGTTCAATTGAATTTAGCCTGAAAATTACAGATCCTGACGAAGAAGAGTTAACCTATATTTGGGAATTAAATGACGTAGAAGTGAGTCAATCTGTTAGTTTTGTTTATGAATCCAATCCAAATTTTTCCGGCCAGGATATTGTGGAGGTATTTGTATCAGACAGTGAAGATACTGTTTCATTTAAATGGTTTGTCACAGTAATCGTATCGGTTAAACTTGTTCAATTTAATGCCCAAGCAGATCTGGCATCAAATACCGTTTTATTACACTGGAAAACCACATTTGAGTCTGATAATTTAGGATTTGACATTTTGCGATCAAAGCAAAAGGATTTGGGTTATAAAAAAATTAATTCTCAATTAATTCCACCAAATCTTGATGGGAACTATGAATTTCTCGATGAAGATATAATTCCCGGTTTTCGGTATTACTATAAGTTGTTGGATAAAAATATTCAAGGCTTCATTACAGAACATGGACCTGTCCAGGTTTGGTTTCAATTGCCTTCCTATTTTCAATTGGATCAAAATTTTCCCAATCCATTGGCTTTAAAACTTGGCCAAACGAACACAGTGATTCAATTTCACATGCCTGCCAAAGAAGCAGTAACGATTCATATATTCAATACTCTTGGACAATTAATCCATATTTTGACAAATAAAACTTATGAACCGGGGATTCACCGGGTTTCATGGGACGGTAAGGATCGATTAGGAAATCTGGTTCCTTCCGGAATCTATTATTATAAATTTTCAAGTGACAACCATCACCAAATAAAACGAATGATATTGATTCGTTAGACCCGGATTTTATTAAACTTCAATCTTTTGCATTTCTGATACAATTTATTATATTCACCTTTATTCGAAATTGGTTGAGTCTATTTAATTAAATTCAGGAATACCTGTATGAAAAGAGGTGATATTCTTCATCTGAAGATTGAATCGGTTACTTACGGCTCAGAAGGTATTGCCCGTGAGAATGGCCGGGTGATTTTTGTAGATCGGACACTACCGGGTGAAGAAGTAGAAGTATCCGTAATAAAAAAGAGAAAAGATTATGCGATTGCGAGAATTGTTGCGATTCACAAAACTTCTAAAAAAAGAATTAAAGCGCCCTGTCCTCATTTCGGTGTTTGTGGTGGATGTAAATGGCAGGATGTAAATTATTCATACCAATTAGAACTAAAACAACAAATCGTTACGGAAGTGTTGCAGCGTACAGGTGGATTTAATGAGGTTTTAATCCATCCCATTAAACCATCCCCTGAGATTTTTTTCTATAGAAATAAAATGGAATTTTCATTTTCCAGCCATCGTTGGATTTTGTCTGAGGAAACCGACCCCTTACTTAAACCGAGGGATTATTCTTTAGGGCTTCATATTCCGGGTCGTTATGATAAAGTACTGGATATTGACGAATGTTGGCTGCAATCCGAATTTTCGAATCGAGTTCTAATATTGGTTAAGAAATTTGCAAAAAATTCCGGACTTCCGGTATGGGACACTAAATCTCATTCTGGTTTTTGGAGGTACCTGATTTTAAGGGAAGGAAAAAATACAGGCCAAAAGATGGTCAATATTGTAACACGCGAGTATCATCCTGAAGTGATGGAGCAGTTCACAAGTATGTTGTTGCAGGATTTCCCGGATTTAACCAGTATCGTAAATAATGTGAAGGAATCCACCGGTGGATCAGCATTTGGTGAAAAGGAATACCTCCTTGCCGGGCGACCAATTATCGAAGATAAAATTGGCGATTGCCTTTTTGAAATTAGCGCGAACTCCTTCTTCCAAACCAACACGAAACAAGCCGAGAATTTATTTCAAATCATACAGGATTTTGCCAAATTATCAAAGCATAGTGTTGTGTATGACCTCTATGCCGGCACCGGTACAATTTCCATATTTCTTGCATCACAAGTTAAAAAGATGATTGGTGTTGAAGTAATAGAATCTGCGGTTCTGAATGCAAAGGAAAACGCACTTAAAAACAATGTCAGCAATTGCTATTTCATCCTTGGCGATGTGAAAGATATATTCGGTAATTCTTCCGGTATACTTTCTAAATATGGCAACCCTGATGTTGTCATCATTGATCCCCCACGGGCAGGGATTCATCCAAAAAGTATTTCAGCGATCTCGTCTTTAAGTCCACCAAGAATTGTATATGTATCTTGTAATCCGACAACCTTTGCCCGAGATGCCCGATTGTTGTGCGATTCAGGGTATTCTTTAAAACAAGTACAACCGGTTGATATGTTTCCCCACACGTATCACATTGAATTGGTTGGCCAATTCGAATTAGACCAATCAAATTCAAACTAAATAGTTTAAAAATGATTTTAAGGCCAAAGTGTAGGCTGGTGCCGGCACAACGAGATAACATAGTTGGAAATTTTAAGCTTAAAATCATAATTCATGAATAATCCAGGTTAAATGTACGGAACAGAAAACATTATTGATAAGATCATGACTGAGTTAAGCTAGTAGTTTCAGTCACGGAGTATGACAAGAAGTGGATTGTCATTCCCTAATGCTTTCAGGCTATCCGAGAGACACAAAAAATGTCATCTTCGAATGTTTTCAGGTTATCCGAGAACCCCAAAACTGTCACCCCCGAGCGCTTTAATCGGGGGTCTATTTGCATTAGTTAAGCACAAAATGAACTTTTGATTAAAGCTTGCAGGAGAGACAAGACCGGTTCTCGGACAGCCTGTGTAACAAGATTCCTGATAATCCCGCCCCAGGCGGGACGGGAATGACAGTTTTATAAATCAGTTTATGAGGTTTGTGAATTATCTCAGGTTAATTACAATTTTTACTAAAACTCAAGTTCAATAAAGACTCACGATTTACATAAAATATTAAACTTATAAAACTCTGAAAGAGAAATTATCTGCAACTTGGAATTCTTAAATTGTACCATAATTTTAATGTAATTTAGTCATTTATTTATAATAAATTATTTTTTACCTTTATCAAACGGAGTACTTTCCTATGGTAATAGGTAAAAGCACCGGTTATATTTTTTCTTGTATTTTTTTCAGAATGATGTGTGAGTCATATTCATTATTATTTTCCAACTGAATCCTAAAACAATGTAATTCAAGCTTATAAGGAGAATCTGCATGAAAATTGGTTTACTTCGCGAGATATTAGAAAATGAGACTCGCGTTGCGTTAATCCCAACTATGGTTTCTGAAATTAGTAAAATCGGTGCAACGGTTCTTGTTGAAAAAGATGCTGGATCGAAGGCAACTTTTTCAAATAAGGCGTATGAAAAAGCCGGCGCCGAAATAGTTTCTGACTCCAAGAAAATTTATGAAGAAGCTGATCTTGTATTGAAGATACAACCTCCGAGTATAAACGGATCTTCCGAGGTTAAAATGCTGCGTGAAGGTTCATCTTTAATTGGGTTGCTTTCCCCGTTAACAAACTTAGATTTAGTTGAAAAGATGCTGCAAAAGAAAATCACTGCATTTTCTTTAGAATTTGTGCCACGCATCAGCCGTGCCCAAAGTATGGATGTTTTGAGTTCCATGAGCACGGTTGCCGGTTATAAAGCAGTTTTGTTGGCAACACAATATTTTGGCAAGTTTTTTCCATTGTTAATGACAGCCGCCGGGACTATCCCACCGGCCGGCGTATTTATTTTGGGCGCCGGTGTCGCCGGTTTACAAGCCATTGCAACCGCTAAACGCCTGGGCGCAAAAGTGGAAGCATTCGATGTACGCCCTTCCGTAAAAGAACAAATTGAAAGCCTTGGAGCGCGATTTGTTGAAATGGAATTGCCGGAAGACGTGGAAACGAAAGAGGGTTATGCAAAAGAAATTTCCGCTGATTTTATTAAAAAGGAATTGGAAGCGATTGGTTCGCGGTTGCCCAAGACAGATATCGTAATTTCTACCGCCCAGGTTTTTGGTAAAAAAGCGCCGATTCTTTTGACTGAAGAAATGGTTAAGACCATGAAAGAGGGTTCGGTGATTATCGACCTTGCGGCAGAACAAGGCGGGAACTGCGAATTAACACAAGCAGGCAAAGCTATCAGAAAATATGGAGTGGTGATCGCAGGGCCGGTTAATTTAGCCGCCAAAATGCCGACACATGCCAGCCAAATGTTCTCGAGAAATATTGTGAATTTTGTTAAACATGTGTACCAGGCTGAAGACAAAAAACTGGACTTTGAAGATGAGATTACCAGGGGTTCTTGCATATGCACCAACGGTGAATTGATGAACGAATTGATTAAGAAATTGATGGCAAATGGAGGAAAATCATAATGTTAGGACCGATTCTTGTTTCGTTGTATATTTTTGTATTAGCCATATTGGTCGGCTTTGAAGTGATTACAAAAGTGCCGCCCCTGTTACATACACCCCTGATGTCCGGCTCCAATGCAATTTCCGGGATTACGGTTGTGGGTGCGCTAATCAGCGCCGGGGCAGGTGAGACGAGGTTGAGTGTTATTCTTGGTTTAGTCGCTGTTATCTTTGCCACCGTTAATGTTGTGGGTGGTTTTCTTGTAACAGATCGGATGCTGGAAATGTTCAAAAAAGACGGAAAGTAAGGACAGGTAAATGGAAATTTTTACGCATATCGCTTATTTAATTTCGGCTGTTTTATTTATTTTCGGCTTGAAATTATTGAGTTCGGCAAAGACAGCGAGAAAGGGAAATAGATTGGCAAGTCTCGCAATGTTTATCGCTATTGTCGTGACCTTATTCGATAAACAAATTATTGATTTTACATACATCATTGCAGGAATACTTATCGGTGGCGCTATCGGGGCGGTGGTTGCAAGAAAAGTACAAATGACATCCATACCGCAAATGGTGGCAATTTTCAACGGATTAGGCGGCGGCGCATCAACACTGGTGGCAATGGCTGAATTTTATCGCTTGGTAAACCAACCGGAACTGGATGTTAGTATTACGCTTGTCCTTAGTTTGCTCATTGGAACAATAACCTTTACAGGCAGCTTTATCGCTTTTGGTAAACTCCAGGGTTTCTTGAGTGGCGCCCCTGTATCTTTTCCTTTGCATCAAACCATTAATGCCGTTTTGCTGCTTAGCGTGGTGGTTTTAGGTGTACTTTTTGCCATGAATCCCACCGACGCAAATCCATTGTTAATCGTGATTGCTATCGCTGCAGTTCTTGGAATATTGCTGACTATACCCATTGGCGGCGCCGATATGCCAGTTGTGATCTCGCTGCTGAATTCATATTCCGGAATTGCGGCAGCAATGACCGGTTTTGTTTTATCAAATAATGTCCTGATCATCAGCGGCGCCCTGGTTGGCGCTTCGGGTATTATTCTTACCAAAATCATGTGCGTTGCCATGAACCGCAGTCTTGCTAATGTACTGTTCGGTAAAGTTGGCGTAGCCGAGGGAACCGGTCCGGCGACCAAAAGGCAAGTTACACGGTATACCCCGGACGATGCCGTAATCATTATGGAGAATGCCAGCTCGGTTATTATTGTCCCGGGTTATGGCCTCGCGGTTGCCCAAGCCCAGCATGTTATGCACGAAATGGCAACACTGCTCAACAATAACGGCACGCAAGTACGATATGCGATCCATCCGGTAGCGGGCAGGATGCCCGGCCATATGAATGTTTTGCTGGCTGAGGCGAATGTGCCCTATGACGATCTTCACGAAATGGATGCCATCAATGATGATTTTAAAAATACCGATGTGGCGTTAGTCGTAGGCGCAAATGATGTTGTTAATCCTGCAGCGCGATCCAAAAAAGAAAGTGTGCTATACGGTATGCCGATTCTCAATGTGGACCAGGCACGAACTGTAATGATTGTGAAAAGAAGCCTGAGTCCCGGCTTTGCCGGGGAAGACAATGAGTTGTTTTACGATGAAAAAACCATGATGGTATTTGGTGACGCCAAGAAGATCCTTACGGATATTGCCAATTTGTTGAAGAATAGCTAAAAGATAATTTGTTTAACGCAGGGTGTGACTTCGCGAGCGGAGCGTGGCGATCTTTTCTCGGGATGTGGGTGGAGGTTGCTCCGGCTACATATTCTCATGTTTTTGTTTTTTCAGCAACCGAAATAACATCGATATCGAAACCAAAACCATACAAGGCAACCCAACCCAAATTATTTCACTTATAAGCACTCGTTGTCCCCAGGCGGAGAAAAAACTCACGATGTCAATCGGAGAGACTTGTATGGGGCGAAACGGTAAAAAGTAGCGAGAGTTGTCGAAAGGGGCGAAAAAAGCAATTCCTAATCCACCGTTTGTCATGGCATCCAGGATGCCGTGTGAAGTTGTAATCAAAAAGAAAAAGAAAGATAAACCCCAAAATTGCTTTGAGCTTGATGAAATTTGACGAAAGAATACAATTGTCACAGAAATGCCAACAATGAATGCAAATGTTAATGAGTGCGTAAAACCGCGATGGCCAAACATGTGAGAATAGCCAAAACCAAAAGCAAACATGATTATATCCATATCCGGTAAAATGGAGCACGTGTAACTAAGAATCCAAAGCTTGCTGTTTTTAGCATTGGGTAAAAATGCAAATTTCAAGGAGCCAGCAACCAGCCAATGACCGAAAATAGACGCCATATCATTATCTATGATAATTGAGCATTACAAGATTAAATATTGATCCTATCCAGAATACCAACCTTGAGCTCTTTAAGTATTGAAAGCGCTTCAATAGATTTTGTATAATTCGTACCAATCATGTCCAATACAAGCTTGCTGTTTCGTCCATCGGTTTCGCGATTAATGATATCAAATACTACTTTTATAGTAGCCTTATTTGAAATCATTGCAAGATCTCGTCCTAATAATCTCGAACCAGAAAGTGTGTAATCAAAGTTATCCATTTCTAATAAATCTTTTTCTTTATCATACAATCTCTTGCTATTACCAGCATCCAAATAACTACTCATTAATAAAAATAAATCTTCGGCATCTTTTTCACGGTCAGGATACTTCTCATCCCATGAAATTAATTTCATTAGAGCCATTCCCGACGGACTTAAGAATTTAATTTCGAGAAGTGGATTCAACCTTATCCGGGCAGTTATGGCAGTGTTAAATGCTTCTTCAAACCCTGTTAAATTCATTGTTTTTTTATTTGGTAAAGTGAGTATATGATTTGCTTTCGTAATTCCCCCGAATGGTATAATATCAATGATCGTATCATCTTCAAAATGGATTCTGCAATCTAGTTTTGAAGGTTTAAATTTTCCTGATGCAATAAAGCTTATTTTTAGATTATTAAATTGCTCCCAACTCGCCACTTGTACTGCCAAATCAATATCGTAAGTAGCACGAATTGTATCAATATTATGGTAAGTTTTGAGAATTATATCTCTTGCAGTTGCGCCGATAATCACAAAATCTATTTCCAAGGACTTTGATATTTTATCGATTTGTTCAAAAATATTTACTTTTTTTTTATCAATCTTCTTGGATAAATCGATGAAGCTCTTGCTCATATATTCTTCCAGCCATTTCAACATTTCTTGGCGCATCACTAGCTACCAAATCTGCATACACCAGGATTGGGTGCACGATATTCTCAAATTGCCAATTAAATTCAAATCCCCAGAACATCTGTATGATCTCTATTTCTCCTTGAGAACTCTTTTTCATTTTGTTTTCAAGCAACAACCGATTGTCAAGTTCATTAGTGTAAATTGTAGCAATTTTGGGACGATAAAATTTTGTTATTAAAGCCGCAGCTATTTCACCGCCCCATTTTGCACTATACTTCTCCAAATTTATATGAGTCCACCAATCCTCTTTTTCTGTTTTATAATAACCTTTCAATAATTCAGGTCTTAATTGTTCAGGATACGCAGTAACCCATCTAGTCAATAATTTCTTTCTTCTCACTAATTTACGGTTATTTTTTTCGAGATCAATCAGGTAACCTAACTCCCTTAATTCCTTCATTGCAATTTCAACAGTACCCAAAGCAACATTAGCGGCCTTCATGATCACTCTGTAGGATGCCTTTTCCAAACCCGGATTACATAAAAGTGCAAACAGCACTTTTAAACCTGCTGGTCTAAATAATCTTTTAACAGGATCTTTTTTGATTTTAGTTAACTTATTTCCCTTTATATGAATATATATAGGTGGCTGGTTAATGTGTGCGTTACCAGCCAAGTCTATAAATAGAATTCCCATCTTTTTCAATTGATCCGCCATTTGAGGAGTAGCATAATTTGTAATCAAAAGTTGATTTTTTCGGTACAATTCGAATTGCTTGTTGATGTTAAACATTGCTTGGTTTATAGTTGGCTTGACATCAACATTGAAACAAAATTCATTATTTTGGTATTTGATTCGGATGATCGGCTCGAAATGACTATCTTGTTTGATATCTACATCCAAACCAGTTGTTTTGCGGAAAATATCAACGGCATTATTTAAAATATCTAACTCAAAATTGCTGAGGGTCATTTTGATTACCTTTAAACTGTACATTTAATTGTTACGTACACAATATTTGTACATAATAAATTAATGTACAATATTCAAATAATTTTGAATTTGAAGAGAACTCGAACATAGTAAGAAGGGTATAAAAAAAATTGTGATTCTGTTAAACCAACCGTCCTGCAAATTTTCCCGCGTTACGAATTAAAATAGTGGTTTTGAAATCGCCTGTCAGCTCAAATAACCGTTGTGCATAAATCAATTCATTACCAGGGAGGTACATGATGAGATCAAGAATGGTCAGTACGCTGGGGGTGTATGCACCTAAAAACGTACCGAATTTTTGGAATTGTTTTGGATTTTAATTTCTGATCATCACATTTCTAATATAAAAGAATTCATGAGAAACAAAAGAAAAGTGGGTTAATTTAAATCAAAAATCCGAAGCATGAATTTCTAAACAATATCTAAATAATAATGTCTCAAATATCAAACCACTCAATCTCGGTAAATTCTTCTAATTCTTTTAGTTATTGGAATTTTAAAATTGGAATTTGTTTAGGATTTAGAAATTCGAAATTTGTGCTTCCGAAATTAGATCTTTGTAGAAATCACCAAAATGTTTCCGCAATTCTTAATTTGCGATTACCGTTCGGTCACTTATCTTAGCCCTGCGCTCTCTAAACAACTGGCCGATTTCAGCGGCAATGATAAAAATCGCCGAAGAGTAATAAATCCAAAAAATACCGACAATCAGGAATACATAAGCGCCATAAATATTTTTTAGGGTAGCAAAATTTGTAATGTAGTAGCCAAAAATCTTGTTTGCTGCGATCCAAAGCAGGGAAAACCAAAAGGCGGATAAAAAGACAACCTTTTTTTCTAACCTGGAATCCGGCACAAAATAATAAACCAGGCTCAGGATAAAAAACACAACGAATATTGCCAGCGATGAAAGGAAAAATCTTTGTATGACGCCAACCTGAATGGTGGTTAGAAAGGGGATACTCTCGATGGAGTTATCTAAAATGTCTAAAATAGGTAAAAGAATCGTCGTGAGCAGAACAAATAAAATGACGAAGAATACCATGCCGATGTCTCTAAGTTTGCCGACAACCGCTGATTTGACCCGCACAAAACCGTACAGTGAATTGAGTATGGTGCGCAGGCTGCTAAAGAGTCCGCTTGCGGCGATTAAAAGCGCGATCGCCCCCAAATAACCGGCCATCGTCTTTAGCATTTTAAACTCATGTATTCTCTCGAATACGAAATCCTGAATCAATTTTGAGGTTTCCGGGTAGGGTATGGCATTCTTTATGAACGTTCTAATCTGCCCCTCTACCGAGGGTATTTCCAGTAAGGTTCCCAGGACAGAAAACAAAACCAGCACAAATGGAATGATACAAGTGAAAATCGAAAAGGCCAAGCCCCCGCTCATCAAAAAAACATGATGGGAAGCCATCCTATCATATAGACCGCCAAAATAAAATGAGCAAAAATCTTTGATGGATTTATAGATGGAGCTATTGTTTAGAATTAACTTTATTTTTTCAAACACTTTGATTAAATTCGAAATCAGAAGCACGAAGCACTAAACAATATCTAAATATTAAATTTTCAAATATCAAACAAATTTTAGAGGCTGTGTGAAAACACAGAATCTTCCTGAAAATACAATAACAAGCATCTAATGAATTCCGTAGTAATCTTGTTATAGTTTGTGTAAGGTGTTGTTTTAACTCACACACTTTGGCATGAGCAATAGAGGTAAGCGCCGATTTATTTACCTCTTGATTGAAACTACTGGCATAGATTTCTCCTTCGACACTCACCGCTTAATGTCATCGCAATTCTTATCAAGAAACAATCCATCTAGGCCAGCATTGGCAATACACGCGGCATTGTCTAAATCCCCGATTACCAGCTTCCCTGCGACTGCCACGTCTCCAATGACGGCCATGCCGTCGCTAGCTATTGTCATTGCGGTACTTCCGTTCACTGTTATACTCATGTTATCCGAAACATGATTATAGTTTATCGCGCCAATTGAGGAGTTATTTGTATTACCAAATTTAATGGCACCCGAGTTTGCGATACCTGAACCGATTGTTATCCCTGCGTCACTGCTATTTTCCACAAACAGATCATCAGCATTAGAATCTGGTGTGACCCCGCTATTACCGTTAGCGACATGCAACCGCGTTGCGGGTGTGGCCCGTACCGACACCCAATCGTTCATTATTATCGTCCCAATGCAGAAGCCTTGCTGCTGTTGGAAACCCGAACGCATCGAAAAAAGCAACAACCCCACCTGTCGGTGGTGGAAGTTTCCCCACAAGAACGATACCGTCAACATCCGGCCAAGTAAAAGTTCTTGTAGTAGCCTCTGAAATCTTGCTGACATCAAAAGCCACTTGTTTTGTGTTGTCCGCATTATCCTGTATCCTGAATAATGCGGACTTATTCGTAAAAGTATTAAGACAGGTTAGCAAGATGAACAAAATTCACAAAATGATAAATGAAATAGACCATTGTTTTGAAACCGTTGAAACGGTTATAACATATTGTTTTTTGTCATTTACACCTGGCTTAAGCCAGGTGTAAATAGGATTATCAATAGATTTCAACCGCTTTAGCGGTTTTTAAATTTGCATCATTCAAGGTTCTAATCCCATGTCTTTACTAAGAATACCTAAGCACTCATTTTTATGATGAACCTTTTTTATTTCCATCATGTTCATAAAATTTACAGATATATTTTCAGCAGAATGTAGTATGTCTAATTCAAATGAAGATTGAATAAAAAATACACTGTCCTTTTACTCAAACTATTTATTTAAGCGGATTTAGGTTTTCGACAAGTAGGTAGACAAAGAAGATCATAAATATGAAGGAACAAAATAAAATGACGGCAATATTACTCCATTTTAATTTCATAGTCACCTGAATTTCTTTAGTGATACTATCGAATTGAAAATGCAGAATGGCAAGTAAGTTAATGATTACCGCGATGACCGGACCGCCAATCAGTAAAAAGCGAATGCCCCAGCTAATCAATGAAGAATCGGAGTCGGGATCGATGGCCCCGATGAAATCGAAGAACCATGTGAATATTTTAAAATCCATGCCCAATTCGTGCCTAAAAATTGCACCCATGGCGAATAGAAAAGGGGCTATGACCAGGAAAACACCGAAGATAGCAGATTTTCGTGTATTCATCAGGGCGATTTTTAATTGTCTCTTATGGCTTTCACTCAGCATATCCGGTTTGGCTAAATTTTCCATTTTATTCATGAACTCCTTTTTTTTCATTTTATTCAACCTCTTTCTTAAACACAAAATGCTAGTTTGACCAAGAAAGTTGCACTATTCCATTAAGTTACGCAATGTTTCCAATCCACGGGAGAGTAACGATTTTATTGTGCCTTCCTTTTTTCCAAGTATTTCACAAATCTCCTTGATGCTTTTATCCTCAAAATACTTGAGTGCTATAACCTCTTGATATTTAACTTGCAGCAATTTCATTTTTGACTGAATGAGTTGAAAATCCTGATAGTTTTCCATTTGCTGTAGTACTGCTTTTTTTTCTGCATTGGCCGTTTGAGAATCAATCCAGTCGAGCCCATATTCTTCTATGAGCTCGCTAAAATAGCGAACATCATAACGTTTTCGCCGAAAATAATAGTTGATTTCATTGCCGGCAATACGATACAACCATGATGAAATTGAAATACCTTGCCAGCGAAATTTCCCCAAATGTTTGAATGCCTTAAAAAAAACTTCCGACGCTATATCTTTTGCCAACTCAAAATCCAAAATTCTTCTATGGATATAGCCGAAGATTTTCGGATAATACTCATCGAACAGTATTCCAAATGATTGTGGATCTTTTTTGGCTTTTTGAATAATTCGTTTTTCTTCTTCGAGTGTCACTAATTCCCAAAATTCGGTTCGAATTTATAATTATATGAAAGTTTACTTGTCATTATTAATATAATGCATTCTTGAGACTAAAGGATGCATATTTGGAAGAATTTGTGAAGTCCTTCCTCGAACTGCCTTTATCAATACCACTTTACCTGAGGGCTATAACGAGCAATATTAGGCGCACGTTTGACGCAAAACTATGGAGTTGTATAAAGGTCTCAAATCTCCACAAAGCTTGAATCTCGCACGAGAAGCGCGTCGGCTGAATTTGTAAGGAGTATATGAAATCATTCCGGCTAGGTGTATACGTCAGTATAAAATTGTGTTTTCCTATTTTCGAATACTAATTTTGAATCCGGTTGAAAATTATGTTATGATTAAAAACAAACCGCCTAAAATTGCTGAGTGGATGTTATCACGTGCTGTGGATATCTCGATTCGCTATTCGGCGCTAGGTGATTTTGAAGAACAGTTCCTGCTTATCTTGGAT
>JADFJB010000062.1 GCA_022566355.1 candidate division KSB1 bacterium | reverse complement strand
AGTCATCCATCCATACCCACAATAATAACAAATACTTACGGTATATCCTAAAAGTAAAAGCAGGATTTACAGTCCTTGCTAGAATGAGGACAATTTAAATATTTCTTAATCGATAATCAAGCATTATAATTAACACAATTTCAAAAATGGTTAGTTGGTTTTATATAGATTGAAGAAGATTCTTTTTACTCCAATATTAAGGTTGTTTTTCCCCATAATAAAGGGGCTAGTATCCCCCGGGGGACGATTAGTCTATCCCTGTAAAAGGTAATGACATTTAAGTTAAGCTAATTAGTTATTCAGATTGAGCGAGATTTTAAATTTTTCAAAGTCAGTATTTACAGGGAAATATTTCTTAATGAACCTAAAAAATAGGATCTAGGTGGGCTTTACGTACCGTTCAAGAAATCCTCGGCCACAGTCAAATCACCATAACCCAGATTTATAACCATATTGTTTGTGAAAGAAAGAAGAAAGCATTAGAAGCATTGACATATTAAAGCCAAAAATATCTGCTGACCGTCGCCCTAGTTAAACGATTCCTAACTTTCATCGCAATATTCAATGGCATGCATTATGCTTAAGTTGGGTAACATCAATTTCTTCTTCAATCACTGCAAGTCTCAATCTAAAGAATTTATGCTTAAATTATTATTTTATTAAAAATTGCCAAATTCCTCATCGTCTAACTTTATTATTTCTGCAGGGTCAATGTCCCTAACTTTATCTTCAGCTTTGCTTAAAACCGTAGAGTCAAATTTAGCATCTGAGCTGTCAAACTGAGGAGTTACCTTTATTCTTCCTGTAGCTTTTCCAAATCCCTTTTCCTTTAATTGAAATTTGGTCAACATCTGTTTTAATTCAGCCGCCTGGCTGGATAACTCTTCTGCTGCTGAAGCGCTCTCTTCGGCATTTGCAGTATTGGATTGCGTCACTTTGTCAATTTCTCCCATACCTATATTCACCTGGTCCAATGCATATGATTGTTCATTAGAAGCAGTATCGATATCATTCACAAGTTGAGTAACCTTCGATACGCCATCGACAATTTCGCTCAAATTCTTGGCTGTCTGGTTAGCAATCTTGGTTCCATTTTTAACTTTACGAACTGATCCCTCAATCAGGTCAGTGGTTTCGCTGGCTGCTTTTGCGCTGCGTTGGGCCAGGTTACGGACCTCTTCAGCGACTACGGCAAATCCCTTTCCGTGTACTCCTGCTCGTGCTGCTTCGACTGCAGCATTCAGGGCTAGTAGATTGGTCTGAAATGCAATTTCATCGATCACTTTTATTATTTTGGAAATCTGCTTCGATGAGTCATTAATCTCATTCATAGCTTGTAACATCTTTTTCATCTCTTTGTTGCCACTATTCGCTGCGTCACCTGCTTCCGATGCCAACTTATTTGCTTCCGTTGCGTTATCTGCATTTTCCTTTGTTTGTGCCCCTACTTCAGCTAAGGAAGAACTCATCTCCTCCATGGAGCTTGCTTGCTGGGTTGTGCCTTGGGATACCGATTGGCTGGAATTGGCCACCTGCTCTGCACCACTTGCAACCTGATCAACCACATTGGCAACCTGGCCTAATACTTTATTCAGAGATTCCAGAGTAGTGCCCAGGGACTCTTTCATTTTATTGTGATCGCCTTTATAATCTTCTTCAATAGTAACCGTCAAATTACCTTTGGCCATTTCACCCAGACAATGTACCGCCTCATTTATCGGTTTCAAAATATTGTCCAAGGTATTGTTCATACCCTGAATGATCTCACGATATCCTCCTTCAAATTTTGAAGTATCTCCACGGACAACTAAGTGGCCTTCTTCAGCAGCTTTTGAGAGCATAGTACCCTCATCAATTAAGGCCATGAGATTTCCTCTAATCGAATTTATGCTCTCTGTTAAAATAACTTGCTTGCCGGGTAAAACTCGCATTTCTTTCTCTAAATTGCCCCGGGCATATTCTTGAAGAATTTCAATACCCTCGGACATGGGATGTATAACTGCATCTAGCGTATCATTGATGCCAACCAATAGTTCAGAATAAGCGCCCTGAAGTTTCTCCGGGTGGCATCTAGCGTCTAAATCACCTGCTTTCTGGTCATCTATGGTTTTTTGGAGTTCTGTCTGCATTGTGATAAGGGTTTCCTTAATGGTCACCATGGCTTTACCCAATAGATCTCCCTCTGATTCGAGCTTAATTTCTAAAGAAAGATCTCCTTTTGAGATTGAATCTGCAAACTCTGCTTTTTGCTTAAGCATACTTAGCATTTCGTTGAATGAGTCGGCAAGCTGTCCCACTTCATCTTTCTGGTTGATCTCAACTCTATCTCTAAGATCGCCCCTGGCAATTACTTTGGCCGCGGCGGTGATTTTTTTCATTGGTAACAACATTCTGTTGATAATTAATCTTGAGAACACTAGCGAAATGCTCGTCAATAGGATCAGTACTAATAGCGTGATTTTGTACATCGTTGCTATTTTACTCTTCATTTTCTTTAAGGAAAAGCCCAGGACGACATAACCAAATCTGCCATCTTCATATTTGATGGGAGAGGTCACCTCAATAAATGTGCCGTCATTCTGAGAGCCATTTGTAATTTGCTCTCTGTTTTTTCTTATGTCATAGTCATTTGGATTATACTCGCTTAAGAGTTGGTTCTTATCATCATATATCTGGACATATGCGACATTTTCATTTTCTTTAATGATCTCATAGCCTACTAGGATAGATTCCGGGTTTTCATCCTGAAACCCAAATGCAAAAACATATGATAATAAAATTGTGACGTTATGAGCTAGTTCGTTCGTAGCACTGAGGATCTCTTCTTTTTGACTTTTTGGAAAATAATAAAGACTGAACCCTGAGTGCATGAGTAGTGTAAAAACAATAATTAGGCTGATTTTGTTCTTGATTAGGATATCTTTAAAACTTTTCGTTTTCATTTGTATCCATCCTTGCGGAATTCTAGGTTTAACATCGAATTTACTCTTTCATTACTATTTTCCAAAACGATAATCTGTGATAGTGTGTGAAACACCATCTAAAGATGGCACCTTAATGGATCGTATAGATTAAGCGCATCGATGAAGGCAATTGCTCCCTCATCGGAAGCTACAAATTTCTTAACCTCTTCATCAGAATCCAATACTTTTGGTCCGGTGTCTCCTCCACCAAGCATTTTTTTACTTTTTCTTTTGTCACAATTGTTTTCCTTACCTTTTAATAAATCGACCCACTTTCATTTTTCATGAAATTTTAATTTACTTTTGTGTAAATTAACATATCCGGTATATCAGGAGAGATATTATAAGTTGATAGCCATAAATAAAAGTGGCTTCAAAGTTTGAACAATACAAAGAGTCAGAGACTCAATTTCTGAAGATTTGCGATGACTTGCTTAAGCCGGCATGAGTATCATTAATTGCACTTCCCTTAGCAGTTCCACTCTTGCCAAAAGCAGCGTCAATGTATCTTTCGCTCAGTTTCCATCGTGTATTTGTCTTCTAGATTCCGAAAGGCCTCAATATTATCAGCAGAAGAATCGACCGTAGAGACAAAGGAGCCGCTTTCTCCAACAATATCATCGAGCCACATTACTACCTCATCAATCATAACACTACCCTTTTTGTGTACATCAATTTGCCGGACACTACTAGTGATGTCTCTAGCAAGATCATTCTTATTAACTTGTACGAGCCCTAAAGATGTGTTTGCTTCTTCATTGATCAATTGAATCGTTTTCATCCTCACATTCATGTCGTCCACCATTTCCCGAACATCGGAGCCCATTTGTGCAGAGTTTAAGTCCGTTTCATCCCCAAGCTTCTTCCAACTAGAAATCATCCGGATTAGTTGTTCAGAAACTGTGGTTGCCTGGCGACTTGTATCTTTTGATAGTGATTGAATCGCTTCTGCTAGAACACTGATTGCTTTTCCGCTTTCGCCAGTATGTGCTCCACCGATCTGAGTATTTATTGCGATGAGCTGAATATTTGAACTTATTTCATCGATTTCATCTAAAAAAGAAGACATGTTGCTTGATTTTTGCGCCAGGGAAGACATTGTACTGAACAATTTTTGAATAACATCGTCGCTTTGATACGCAAATTTTTCTATTCTGTTAATGTCTTTTTGAATATCCGTCAAAAATGATAAGTTAGCAAGTTCGCTGATCCCAAGCATGCCAATCGAATCCGCTGAAACCTCCCCGATTAAAGATATAATTTCATTGAGGTTCCGGATGATGAGATTAACTTCGCTCTGAAGTCCATCCTTTGCATGGCAAAGCTGTGCCGACTGAATACGGCAGGTGTCGGCAACTAAGCGTGCCAGTTCATTCTGCTCACTTTCATTTATTTTACCAAGCTCGAAACCTTTAAGCCTTTCCGCTATCTCATTGAGCGCGGTTACAACATGTTCTATTTTCTGCCGCGTAATATCATCGATCTGCATGGATACGACAATATTGTTTATATTCTTATAAACATTTCTTGAAAATTCTGAGATGTGTTCAATTGCCGTAGTTCGGGCACCATGTTTTTCAAGAACCGAATCGATATTCCCACGCGTCTCGTTAAGGATATCGGCTGCCGTTTCCTGTCTCTCTGCTAATTGGCTCAATTGCGAAATACTTTGGCCAATTAATGTGATTAATAATTCTGTCTCTGCCTGGATATTTGAACATTTTGAATCAATAAGATCTGACAAATTTCTGACGTCTTCTGCTATCGCGTAAAAGCTAATGTTCATTTCAGTTATTGCAGCACTTTCAATTCTCGTATAAACACTAAGTATTCTTAAAGTCTTGGTTGTTTTGGTAAATCCCTCCATTGACAAATTGAATTCCAATAGCTCATTCATAACATGTTTGAGAAGCCCTGAATTCTCACTGGCTTTATTTTCAGTTAACATAGTAAGGATGGAAACCTTATTCAGAACTGCCAGAATGCCATCCCATGATTTCAGTATTTCTTCACTTGATATTTGTTTTGCTGCTGCTGATGCGTTTCCGGCTAATGTTTTTGCGCTATCTGAAAAAGCTTGAAGATTCGATCCTATGGAAAAAAAATCCTGATCAGTACTAATTTGCAGCCTATCCAGACATTGTATGGTCGAACCAATAACCTGACTAGATCTTTTTAAGAAATTGGAAAGCTTCTTGTTCGCGCTGTTTGAATTGGCTACTTTTGCTACATTTTCCATAGAATTGATATTACCTAACTTATTTTTCATGTTGCAAATCCCTGTCTAGACTTTGCTTCATCAAGGATAAAAGACAATTCCAATATCCCACCCTATCTACTGCTGCAAGCGAGATAAACCCAGCAGATACTTTTTTTACTTTTTCTCTTGCCACAATCAATTTTATTGTTACCCAAATAATCCTGAATGTCTTAACATAGTAGTGGTATGTCAATTTTCCATTCACCTACCAGCTCAAAGGCCGTAAGGAACTTGTTGTTTTTCACGCCTAAATGGTCTGTTTCATAAATTCGGTGACATATTTTTAACCAGAATTACAGATCTGTAGTCATTTGTTTATCTCAATTACTCCACCTAACCTCCCCATAGTAAGGGGAGGAATTCCACCTCTTTGTTTTAAGGAGGGGGTGGGGGAAGTTAATAATGCATTTTTTGATATTGACAAGTACAATTTTAATACGTCAGTAATTATTTCTTTAGTTATTGGTTAATTTGATCTCTTCGTTTCTCACGAATAGAATGACGGGTTATTAAAGCCGGTGGTTGCTGCACTTTCTGCATAATCCGTGCAGTACATATAACATCCAACAGCTCGGACTGTGAAATTGTTTGCGACAAATACGCCGCAATGCCAAGCTCACGGCAACGAATTGCATCCCCTCTTTGACCAGCAGAAGTATGAACTATGATTATGGTATTATCCCATTCCGGATTACTTCTAATCTGAGTAGAAAGTTCAAACCCATCCATCGTTGGCATATCGATTTCAAGTAAAATTAAAGAAAATGGTTCATCTGCATGTTTTAATTCCTCGAGAGCTGAAAATCCATTATCTGATTCCTGGGTTGTGATTTTCAAATTATTGAGCATTTGGATTAACGCAGTGCGACTTTTGGAGTTAGGATCAACTACAAGTGCCGTTAGATTACTCACATCTTTAGGATTGAAAGATGAGGGCAGCTCCATTGCCGTGTTCTTCATGCTGAAACGTGATGTGAAGTGAAATGTGCTCCCTTCGCCGACTTTACTCTCTACCCAAATTTTCCCTCCCATCAACTCAACCAGCTTTTCGCTAATGGATAATCCAATACCCGCACCAGGATATTCACGAGTCGAGCTGCCATCTGCTTGCACAAAGGCATCAAATATAATCTTTTTCTTTTC
Source organism: candidate division KSB1 bacterium (assembly GCA_022566355.1). Taxonomy (NCBI): domain Bacteria; kingdom Pseudomonadati; species Candidatus Zhuqueibacterota bacterium. Next base: position 19,366 of record JADFJB010000062.1, on the reverse strand, counting down.
AGCAGGAACACCAATGCCGGTATCGCTGACGGAAAAGTGTAATTGAAGATCATGCTCCGTCATATCATATGAATCGTCACCATTTTCATATACACTAACTCGTAGCGTTACTTCGCCAGTATGAGTAAATTTAATGGCATTCCCAATAAGATTTGTAATGACTTGCTTAAGCCGGCCAGGATCGGCAATTAACATATCCGGTATATCAGGAGAGATATTATAAGTTGATTTTAGTTTTTTTAGTTCGGCCATAAATAAAAGTGGCTTCAAAGTCTGAACAATACAATCACGCAGACTAAACTCGATTGGATTTAATTCCAGATCACCATTTCTTGTTTTGGAAAGTTCAATGAGATCATTCATTAATGTAAGTAGTATTTCCGCAGAAGATTTCGCAATATTTAGATATTCTTCTTGTTCCGAAGTGATGTTAGTTGTTTCAAGGGTTAGATTTATAAAGCCCATGATACTATTCATGGGTGTGCGAATCTCATGACTGATATTAGCAAGAAATTCGTCTTTCATTAATTCGGCTGTTTCAATTGAGTTATTCTCTTTTTGTAATTTTTCTTTGATCATAGTTAATCCCCTTTATATGCATTTAGGAATTTACCGATCTCTTGGGATTGTTCTTCCATCTTCTTACAATCTGTAATATCTCTGACAATAGATGTAACGCCAGAGGTGTTCTCATATCTGGTGACTATTGGAGTGGTTTTATCCTCAAAATTACCTTGTAATTCTTCTTTATTAGCCACCGAAAGACGCTTCCTTCTCATCTTATTCAATGAGAGAATTGATAAAATTCCAATTAACAAGGCTCTCACGCCGATTTAACTTTGAACTGGCCATAAAACCGATTTTAAACCCATACTCAAATTTTAGTTTTGACTTATGCTTTATCATTATAACTTTCAAAAATCAGCACAAAAAAGCACAATCAGCACACCTCTATAATGGACGAATGACGATTGTGCCTTCGACTTACAGACCTTAAATTCTGCACGAAAAGTCGATCCACATCTTAATAATGCAGATCTGCGAACTAATTCTTAAGAAAGAACCGGATAATCAAATTTAAAGGAATAAAACATTACTAACTTTTATTTAATCGGTATAGAATAAAAAATAATTTAATTAACCTGCATAATTCATGAATTATGCTTTAATGCTTAAAACTTCCAACTATGTCATCCCGTCGCGTGACGGGATCTATTTCCATACATTTGAAAAAGCTGCATGATAAGCGTAAAATATATTTAAAAGATCATTTCCACGATTAACAGTGATAAGGTTTATGCTATGCTATTACAGTGTAAAACTTTGTTTTTTGAACAAACTTTTTAATAGCCGTTTTTTCTTTTTAGACAGGATTAACAAGATATACTGAATTTTTATCCTGATAATCCTGTTTATCCTGTCTAAAAATGAACATCTAGATTTGCTAAAGTATATTTTTTGTTTACAGCCTTGAGCTGCGCTATGAATAGATCAGGTTAATTAAACTTAGCTTGTAAATAACCGTTAAATAGCATTTGAATCCATTTCGAAATAGGACGTTCGGTTTCCTAGCACAGAAGAAAGTTGTAATGATTTTGCATTAAGCAATATGCAAAAATTTTGACGCCGTTTGTACTAATCGAAGCTATCATCTTTTTAATAGATAAATGTAAATCTGGTTTTAAGGAAGATGTTTTCTCTATTGCATCCTCGGTTGAAGATAGGGTAGAAATGTCCTTTGAGAAACGAATCGTTTATAAAAGTTTTGACCCTCCGTTTTGATTATAACCTTCAGAAAGTTAGGGTCTAAGCCTACGATATTTTTAAATTTTATCAATCAACTCAAAAAACCAACGGATCTGAAATTTGCAAAATCCATATTGCAGCCAAACCCAGTAACCCCACAAATACGACATAATAAATAGTTGGCAGTATGGTTATGCGCAATGTGGATCCTTCCTGGCCCAGTAACCCTACGGTTGCTGATGCAGCTACGACATTGTGGATGGCAATCATATTGCCGGCTGCAGCTCCCACTGCTTGCAATGCGACAACCATAGCTCCTGAAATCATCAGACTATCCGCCACACCCTGTTGAAACAAACTGAACATGAGATTACTTACCGTATTGCTGCCGGCGATAAAAGCACCCAACGCCCCGATAACCGGAGCAAATAGCGGCCAGATTTTGCCGACATGTGCCGCAACCCACTCTGCCATGGCAATAGGCATGCTGGATAAACCCAGTTCATTAATACCAGAGTTGATGTAAACACGTACCATTGGCACGGTAAAGATAAGCACAAAACCTGCACCCAATAACATTTTACTTGATTCCTGAAACGCGGCTTTCATTTCACTAAGATCCATTTTGTGGAGAAAGTAAGTCAGGAAAACTACAAAAATAATAATGCTTCCAGGAAGGTAAAGAGGGGTGCTCGATGCATTAATTCCACTACCGAGAATGTTTATCCAGTTCAGATTTAGCCTTTTTAGCAATGTATCGATATGCAGTTGGGGAAGACGGCTCAGCACCAAAAATAATGCAACCAAAAGATATGGGACCCAGGCAATTTTAGTGGATATTGGACTTTTATTACTTAATCCTTCAAGTTTCATTTCGATCTTTCCCATCCAATGAGCCGGCCATTCTGCCGGAGGAGCAAAATCCCAGCTATCCTTTGGCACCAGGAATTTCTTTTTTGCTGCAAAAGTAACAATAGCAAGACCAACCAACGCTCCCAACAGCGATGGAAATTCCGGACCCAGGAAAATCCCGGTTAGCACATAAGGCACGGTAAAGGCCAGTCCGCCAAATATGGCAAAAGGTACTATGGAAAGTCCTTCCGACCAGGATCTGTTTTTTCCAAAAAAGCGGGTCATCATAATCACCATGAATAATGGAATCAAAGTTCCGACAATTGCATGTAAGACAGCCACATTTGTAGTAATCATTTGCAGATAATCACCAAACTCCAAATTTGCGGCCGATAACCGGTTAAGTATATCGGGATTTTCCAAACCCCCTCTCACTCCTACCAGAATGGGTGTTCCGCAAGCCCCAAATGTGACCGGTGTGCTCTGAACCATCATACCGAGCATAACCGCTGCAATAGCTGGAAAACCCACTGCAACCATTAGCGGCGCCACAATAGCTGCAGGTGTGCCAAAACCGGAAGCGCCTTCGATAAAGGAACCAAACAGCCAGCAAATAATCACAACTTGAACACGACGGTCTGTACTGATATCTGAAAAGCCGTTACGAATGGCTTTGATAGCGCCCGAATGTTTGAGAGTGTTCAACAAAAGCAATGCCCCGAAAATGATATAAAGAATATCAAAGGTAATAAACAGTCCTTGAATGGTTGAGGCGGCTACATGTGTGGCTGAAACACCCCAGGCAAAAAACGCGATAATTACTGCCACAACATAAACTATGGGCATAGCGATTCTTGCCGGCCAGCGCAAGCCTACTAATAATATTGCAGCAGTGAGAATAGGTAATACAGCCAGGAAAGCTTGAAGTGTAAGAGTCATAACGAGGATCTATTTTTTCATTAAAAAGACTTACTGCTTATATAAATTATTAAATTATATAATAAGTAACGTCGTGTTAATACCTAAAAATCCGTCCCCATTTTGAAGAAGTCCAAAAAATAAATATTAAATTCCATTTGTTCTTTTTGCTACCATATTCTTTTCACATCATATTTATCAAAAATCCTATCACCACTGATCAAGTCCATCTTTTCCTCAATACATTGTGAAACCAATAATCTGTCAAAAGGATCTCTGTGATAAAAAGGAAGTCTTGCGATGGGAAAAACATGTTGTGCCGAGATTTCAAGGAAACGGATATTATTTCCTAACACATGTTTATCTACAAAACGATTCAACAACCCTTTGATCTTCAGTTTTTTTAAACTGATTTTGATAGACATTTCCCAAATACTTGCTACACTCAGGAAAATATCATTTGAATTTGCTAAATAAATGTCTTTTACCCTTTCAGTGAGATTTGGATTATCTTCAATAATCCATAGAAATACATGAGTGTCAAGTAGGTATTTCATTGATATTCGCTGAAATCTTTTAGTGAGACATTAAAATCAGTTGCAATTTCAATCTTACCCTTTGCTGTTCCGAGTTTTCTTTGAGGCCGATGTTCCTCAATAGCAATGAGCTTTGCTATGGGTTTATTTCCTTTCGCAATGATCACTTCACCGCCGTTGATGACCTCTTTGATCAATTTTGAGAAATGTGTTTTTGCTTCGTGTATATTAACTTGATGCATGCTGTTAATCCTCAGTTTAGTCGAATATATGACTAAGTTACTAACGAATACCTAAATTTTGCAAATTTTATTTATGTTTTCTTTTCAACCACTTCCCCACGCAGAACATTCGGAGTAGCATCAGTAATTTTTACGTTAACGAACTGTCCTCGTTGATAATTCCCCTTTGGAAATATTACAATTTTATTGCCGTCGTTTCGACCCTGGAATTCATGTTCGGATTTTTTTGTCTTTTCTTCTTCAATAAGTACTTCGTGAACCTGTCCGATATGCGCTTTATTTCTCTTGATCGAATGCGCTCTTTGGATTTCATTTAGTTTGACGATCCGCTCGGTTTTGACCGCATCAGGGACATCATCAGGGAATTTACGTATAGCCACGGTCTGGGGTCTTTCCGAATACTTAAAAATGAACGCGGAATCGTATTCCACTTCTTCCATCACTTTTACTGTATCTTCAAACTCTTCATCTGTTTCCGAGGGAAATCCTACGATGATATCTGTGGAAAGAACAATTCCAGGAATGAGATCTCGTATTTCATCTACCAGGTTGAGATATTCCTCCCTGGTATAAGTGCGGTTCATAATGTCCAGAATGCGATTATTCCCTGCTTGCAGCGGCAGGTGAATTTGACTACATACTTTCGGATTTTCTGCGATCAATTTTAACAGATCCCCGGGAAAATCTTTGGGATGTGGTGAAGTAAACCGGATCCTTTCGATACCGTCTACTGTGCTGATGGTTTCCAAAAGATAAGCAAAGTCCTTACCCTCATATTTGTATGAATTGACATTTTGGCCAAGTAATGTAACCTGGCAAAAGCCGTTTGCTGTAAGCTTTACTACCTCATCTTTTATGTTCTCCGGCGAGCGGCTGCGCTCCCGTCCGCGGGTATATGGAACAACGCAAAATGTGCAAAAATTATCGCATCCTCGCATAACCGCAATCCAAGCATTCACGCCCTTTTCTCTTGACGATGGGTAAACATCGGAGTAGGTTTCGAACTCCGACAGGGTTACATCAAAATGGTTTTTGCTTTTGACCTCTAAATTTTCAATCAATTGAGGTAGTCGTTTATAGCTGTCAGGTCCGGCAATAAAATCAATAGGAAGATTGGGATTTTCCAACAGCTTCTTGCGAAAATTTGTGGCCATACAACCCAATATTCCAATTTTAACATTCTTACCGTTACTCCCGTGTTTTATCCTGTGAATTCTGCCGTACACCTTGCGATTTGCGTTATCGCGAACCGAGCAGGTATTAAGGAGGACAATATCAGCATCTTCTTCCGAATGGATGATTTCGTAGTCATGTTCCTTAAGCACGGTTTTGACGATCTCCGAATCGTATACATTCATCTGGCAGCCGTACGTTTCTATGTACACTTTTTTCATGCAATTGTCCCAATCATGGCTTGCTGTTCAATCTCTTCAAGTCGCACTTGTACTATCTCATTCTCTAAATTTATATCCGATTCAGTTTTTACCCGAATATAATTATCTGTCAATCCGGTCCAAAATCCGTTTTTCTTTTGTTCGAATAAAACGGGCATTTCCCGATCGATGAAGCGATCAAAAAAAGAGGTACGCTTGCGCAGGCTTAGTTCCCGCAATCTTTTACTTCGCTCGTGGATCACGGATTTCTCAACTTTATTTATAGATTTGCGACTGCGTGTATGATCTCGATCCGAATAACTAAATACATGAAAATAAGCGAAAGGTGACTCGAGCAACATTTGGTAAGTCTCATCAAAATGAACATCTGTCTCACCTGGAAATCCGACAATCACATCGGTACCTAAGCAGACATCTGGTATTTTATCATTTGCAAACGACAGGAATTTCCCAAACTCAGAAACAGTATATTTACGCTTCATCGCTTGTAAAATCTCATCACAGCCACTCTGGATAGGAATATGGAGATAGCGACAGAATTTTTTATTCGAATTGATTACCCTTATAAAATCTTCCGCTATTGTCGTAGGCTCGATGGATGAGATTCGAATTCTCTTCAGGTTCGTGAACCTTAATAAGCCAATTAAAACATTTGCCAGAGATTCACCTTCGTAGGAATAGGTACCAATATTTATCCCCGTTAATACCAATTCTTTATATCCTGCAGCCACCAGTTGTTCGGCCTCTTTTTGAATATCATCAAATTCTCGACTCCTGGCTCTTCCGCGGGCAAATGGAATTTCACAAAATGAACAGAAAAAATCGCAGCCATCCTGTATTTTTAGATTAGCCCGCGTTCTACCGGGATCGATTCCTGCTATGGGTATGGTAAAACTTTTGCGTTCAATTGTTGGTGTGATCACTTGAGGAGTATCTGTACCAGCTTCCGCCAACACTTTGGCTAATTGCATTTTAACACCATTGCCAACCACCCATTGCACGCCAGGCAATTCGAGTAATTTCTCTCTCTGAACCTGTGCCTGGCAGCCCACCAGGGCAATTTTTGCTTCCGCATTAATGCGGTTCACTTTATTAACCGTTCTTCGCGTGTCCGCGTCACCGTTTGCAGTAACCGTACATGTATTAATCACCACTAAATCTGCGGGGTCATTAAAGTTCACGACTTGGTATCCGTCAGCTTCAAAACCACGCTTAATAATTGCTGTCTCAGCCTGGTTTAACCGGCAGCCAAGTGTATAAAAAGAGACTTTCTCTTTTTTATTTTGATTTTCCTTTTTCATAAGCAGGCAAAATATAGGAATTATACCTTGGCTTTTCAATCAAAACATGCGTGTTAGAGCACTCAATTATTTGAAGAGATTTTATTTGCTCATAAAAATTCAATTTGTTATTTGCAATGACAAATTAAATAACTAGATTAAACCTCTTTTATCTCTGTGGCTAAAACCTTAAGTAATTTGAAATATAAATCAAATCTAATTGTTACATTTTTTAATAAATTTCATCAAGCTTCAAGATATCATGCATAATTTTGCTGGAACTAAAAAATGGTAGAACAACATTTAGTCATCATTGGAAATGGAATAACTGGCATTACGACAGCCCGACATGTCCGGAAGCTTAGTGATAGTTCCATCACGGTTATTTCCAACGAAACAGACCACTTCTATTCCCGAACTGCTTTAATGTATATCTACATGGGACACATGGGTTATGAACAAACCAAACCCTACGAAAACTGGTTTTGGCAAAAAAATCGTATCGACCTGGTTCGGGGAGCTGTTACTAAAATTGATACGGATCAGAAAGAGTTACGATTGGAAGATGGTCGATCCATCCATTACGACAGGCTTGTGATTACGACCGGATCCAAGTCCAATAAATTTGGTTGGCCGGGCCAGGATTTGCCTGGCGTGCAGGGGTTGTATTCGTACCAGGATTTGGAATTACTTGAAAATAATACAAAAGATTGCTCTCATGCCGTAATTGTTGGCGGTGGTTTGATTGGGATTGAGCTTGCTGAAATGATTCTATCCCGTAATATTCCTTTGACTATCCTGGTTCGGGAAAATTATTATTGGGATAATATCCTGCCAATGGAAGAAGCACGGATGATCGGTAATCATGTTTTAGAACATGGTGTTGACTTAATGTTAAATACCAATTTGAAAGAAATGCTGGCAGGTAAAGAGGGCCGTGTTAGAGCTATAGTAACACAAAACGGGATAGAAATTCCTTGCGATTTTGTCGGATTGACGCCAGGGGTTCATCCAAATATTGATCTGGTAAAGGATACAAAAGTCGAAACCAATCGCGGTGTGTTGGTGAATGATTATCTGGAGACCAACATTAAAGATGTTTATGCCGCCGGTGATTGTGCGGAAATAAAAGTAGGTGGCGATAGCCGAAATCTCGTCGAACAATTGTGGTATACAGGCAGATTGCAGGGTTTAGCCCTGGCCAAAACTATCTGTGGCGACAGGACCCAATACGACCGAGGAATTTGGTTTAACTCGGCCAAATTTTTTGATATCGAGTACCAAACTTATGGCTTTGTTAGCAATGTGCCAGTTGAAGGTGAGGAAACTTTTTATTGGGAGCATCCGGATAAACGGCAATGTGTTCGTTTTGTTTATAAAAGCTTCTCTAATGAACTGATTGGTATGAATTTCTTTGGCATACGTATGCGCCAGGAAGTTTGCCAACGTTGGATCAAAGAGCGGCGAACGATTGAGTTTGCCTTAGAAAATTTACGCGAAGCCAATTTCGATCCTGAATTTTTTCACCACTATGAGCAAGATATCTTAGATGATTATAACCTAAAGTTTGGCAAACAAATTCAGCTAAAACAGAAAGAAGGTTTTTTTAGCCGAATCTTTGCATAGCATTTCATCAATATCCAGAAGATCCAAAGTGGAGAAAGTATGACCGAACAACACAATATTGAATCTAACCATAATTCTTTTAATAATTTGAAAATAATTCGAATTTTCGGATTGACACTTTTTATAACCGGCCTTGTGATTTTCACATTTACCATATTTATCGGCAATTACCAAATTACCGATGATGTGCTCGAACGGGCGAAAGCCAAAGTTCCGGCTGATCGTTTGGAAAAACTTACACCGCTCAAAGATCAAATATTCTCATCTAAATTTGTCATGCTCGATGAGATTGAAAAATATATCAATGATGACAATACCGTTCAGCCCTATCAACTTGGCGAATATAAATTTTGGCTGTTAAAAGAATCCACCAGCGGGTTTTTGCGGGATAACACTCCCCTATTTCTTTTACTGACCATCGTGATGGGCTCGGTTGGCGCTTTGATTTTTTTCCTACCCGGACTGAAACAACTGCCGGGAATTAAGAACAATCACATCTTCAATAGCTCTACCATGAACCGCGGATTAATCGGAATTATCATCGGCATTTACTTGATTGGCTTTTACATCTTGCTGTATTGGTACCCAGAGTATATCGTAAACATGATTATTTTAACCGATCCCGTCAGCCAGTTTTTGCGAAATCAACCGGCGGACCGTTGGTTTTTGTATGGTTTATTATATACTTTTGTAATAATTGTAATGGGCATTCGTATGTTTATCAAATATCGCCACAGCAATTATCATTTGGTTCGGACAACTTCAATCATTTTTTTTCAATTCGGTTTTGCATTTATGATCCCCACGCTTTTGGAGCGCATGAATCGCCCCAGTATGGATTTTAAAAATGCCTGGCCGTTAAACTATTCTTTTTTCACAGATTGGAATCTCAACAGTCTGACAAATAGCGGCAACCTTGGCATGTTTATGTTGTTTTGGGGTATCATTCTGGCGGCTATTGTCGTCCCATTGATGACTTACTTCTTCGGCAAAAGATGGTATTGTTCATGGGTGTGTGGCTGCGGTGGTTTGGCAGAAACCCTCGGCGATCCATTCCGTCATCTTTCAAATAAATCAGTGAAATCCTGGCGCATCGAGCGTTGGATGATTCATACCGTTTTGGTTTTTGCTGTTGTTATGACTTTTATGCAAATTGTCAATTATGTTTCAGATGGTTCGCTCTTCGGCAATTACACCTGGCGGGTCAACCAGGCATACACTTTCCTGATCGGGTCCGTATTTGCCGGTGTCATCGGAACCGGCTTTTATCCCTTAATGGGAAATCGAATGTGGTGTCGATTTGGTTGTCCCTTAGCGGCAATTTTGGGGATGGTGCAGAAATTCAAGTCCCGTTTCGTTATTACGACCAACGGCGGTCAATGTATATCCTGCGGTAACTGCTCCACCTATTGTGAGATGGGAATCGATGTACGATGGTATGCCCAGCGGGGACAAAACATCATCCGGTCATCCTGTGTGGGTTGTGGCATCTGTGCATCAGTTTGTCCGCGTGGAGTCTTAAAATTAGAAAATACTGACCCCAATAAGCGATATAATGTAACCTTGGATGATGAGATGTTGGCTGTGAGTAAATAATAAGTAAGTTTTGCTTTATGGCTCCTGATATACATGAAATTATAAATCTCGTTTATTCCATCGAAAATTACCCTGTTTCATACGAGTAAATATTTACTACTACGACATCGATTCATAAGTTAATTATTCAATACTAATACATGATATTAAAATTTTAGAATAATATTTTTGAGGTTCGATCGTGCGAAATAACCATAAAGTGACTTAGACAGCAAACTTAAGCATAATTTATGTCATTGAATATTGCGATGATAATTAGGAATCGTTTAACTAGGCAATTTTTTAGTCATATTGCAGCAATCATTGAACTTTATCCAAAATATTTATCTCAGCACCCCGAAGACTCATAATAAGAGAATGTCGTATGCCGTGACTTTGACTCAAGCTGACAAGATTGATGAGGCAAAAAAGGAAGGAGAAAAAGCGCTCCAGTTGAGTCCGGGCGATCCTGTGATGTTATATTACGGAGTTTGTCTGTACTCGCGATTAAAAGAGAAAGACTGAGCCGTTGAATTGCTTAAAAATGCGGTTACTGCCGGATATGAAAATTTCGATCGGATGCAAAGAGATCCTGATTTCGAAAATATTCGAAAAGAGCCCGGGGATATTGAGTTAGTTCATGGGAAACAAATATTAGAAATACCCAATGACTAATATTTAAATTCATCTTCTGAGAAGCTATAAACTTTGTTTAATTTTCTTTATCTAAAAGTTCTTCTATAATGGGAGACCAGGCATCAACCGTTTGCACTGCTTCATTCTTCGTAAGCGCCGTTTGAAATGGTTTTAAAGAATTTCTGATTTACTATCAATAAATAGCTTGACAATCCTATATAATTCTCATATATAATAGTTGTATTTATATTCCATATATAATAAGGATATGCTAATGCCATATGTAAACTTAAATATTCCGGATAAACAATTATCAAAACTAGATTCTATAAGGAAAAAGCTTAATAAAAATAGAAGTGTTTATATTAGAGAAGCTATTAATTATTACATTGTCAAGACTGAACGGGAATTCTTAGCTGAACAATTTAATATTGCATCAAAAAAATGTCGCGATGAAAGCATTTCTGTTTGCAATGAATTTGAAAATATTGATTTAATTAGTGAATAAGAACGAATTATGAATATTGAACGTGGCTGTTTCTATTTAGCTGATCTGAATCCACAAAGAGGTAAGGAAGCAGGAAAGACTCGTCCAGTGTTAGTATTGCAGACAGATTTATTGAATGTAGCTAAACATCCTTCTACTATCGTTATTCCTGTTACATCAAATATAGAAGAGAATGCCGAACCATTGCGGGTTCGAATACCTAAGGGAAGTAAAGGATTTCAAGTCGATTCAGATCTTATGATCGATCAAGTTCGCGCAATTGACAACCGTCGATTGTATAAATACAAAAACAATCATTTAATTAAGAAAATTGCACACGCGGATTGGCAATTAATGCAAAAAATTGAAAAATGTATTAAAATGGTTTGCGACCTGAATTAATTTAGAAGTTTGCAATTAAGACTCGCCAGACTGCGAAATTTATTCAGCTATTTCCATATTCGAATTCTTTAATTTATGGCTTCATTTTCATAAGGATTTCCCTCAGTTGTCCAGGCATCAACCGCTTTCACAGCTTCATTCTTCGTAAATACCGTATGAAACATTTCACCAGGAATTGCAATGACTTCGCCTTCCTTAACAGGATAGATCTGGTTCGCTATTTCAAAATACAACGTACCAAGTAAAACCATGGTTATCTGCTCGCTCTCATGTTGATGAAGCTCAAAGCGGATGTTCGGCTCTACTTCGAAATATGTAAACATGACTTTGTTCAAAGCAACCGACCAGAATTTTGCGCCTGGAATGGCTTGTTGGAGTTTTAATGTATCTTTTGTATAAAAATGTTCCTGGTTTCTATCAATAGTCATATTTAACTTACCAGCCAGTATTATTACCAAAAGGACACGAAGTTCACAAAGGTAAAAAGGGTTTCATCCTTATTTTCTGCTTTTTTAAGTGCCTAAAGATTTAATGAAAATTTGCTGTTTTTTTTTGATATTCTTTGTAACCTCTTATCCTTCCTGGTTCATAAATTAACTTTTCTTACCCACAATTTTAGCGCTCCATATTCTCCCAGCGACCTGTTTCAGAATGGATTGACCATCTTCTCCATTCAACTGCACTTCATATTTTTCCATAAATCCTTTGAGCGTACTTTCTTCAAAGACAATCCGGGATTCAACTTCAACATCTGTCAATCCGGCATCTCTCAAACCTTGGAGATAATCTGTTTCTTTAATGGCTCCTGCGATGCAGCCGGTCCAGGCATAAATGTTATTGGCGATGAACTCCGGCAGATCATCTCCCAGGACTATATCAGAAATAGAAAATTGGCCGCCAGATTTTAATATTCGAGAAGTTTCAGCAAAAACCTTTTTCTTATCCGGGGAAAGATTGATCACACAATTGGAGATGACCCAATCCACGCTGCTGTCTTCAACAGGCATATTTTCTGCTTCTCCCATGCGAAATTCAACCTGGGTGTACCCACCTTTTAGTGCGTTTTCAGTGGCTTTTCGGATCATTTCAGGAGTCATGTCGAGACCGATCACTTTACCGCTTTTCCCCACTTTATCTGCAGCAATAAAACAATCTATTCCCGCTCCGGAGCCAATATCTAAAACTGTCTGTCCCTCCTTCACCCCGGCAAAAGCCAACGGATTACCGCAACCGAAGGAATTCTCCACAGCTTCTGCAGGCAGATTTTTCAGGTCCGCATCTGAATAGCCGGCAGACTTTACCAAATTACCCTTCATAGTTTCCGTAGGGCTGCAAAATGAGTCGACAGGCCCGCAACACGAACTGGAGCCTTCAGAAGTAACCAGTGTTGCATATTGATTTCTCACTTCCTCCTTAATTTTATCATCTGACCATTTGTTTTCACTCATGACTTTCTCCTTTTACTTGTAAGTTACAACTAATTATTTAATTTTTTTTGAGTTAATTACCTTATTCCATATCCAAAAACCGACTTTCTTCTGATTTCCATTGCAGTATTTTTTTTAAGCCTAAATATCTTTTCACGTCTAACCTCCGAATTGAGAAAGTCGGTTTTTATTTTTGATTATCTAACTCTAATCTCATACAGGGTGCACTTACCGGACATAAGTATTGAAACTGAATTGCAGTCTTCACTTTGCGATCTACTAAATCCCTTGAAATGGTTTCGAAGCCAAATCTTGCAAAAAAAGTTTCTGCGGTTTCGGTAAGTAAATATAACTCTGAGATCCCTTCGCTGTGAGCCTGCTGTATAATCTTGTCAGTTAACAGACGACCATAACCCTCACCCTGGCGGTTTCTGTTTACCGCTAATGAACGAAGGATCGCTTTATCCTCATAAATTTCCAACCCTACAAGACCAACCAATTTCTCACCTTCGTAAAGTGTTATAAAATGATTGAAATGCTCCTGAACCCCTTCAATAGGCAAATTCACTGATCCAAGAAGCGATTGAATGCCATGATAGTCTTCTATTACTGCGGGTTGGATGTTGTATGTTTTGGTCGAATTCATGATGGTTCATTTTCTACTTGTTTCATTCTTAGGCTGTACACAACAGGACTGCCAGTGGTCAACTGCCTGGTTTAATTTTTTGAGAAAATCAATTAGCATTGGCCTATGTTCCTCAGGAAACTGCTGCAGAATGATTAATTCTGACTTGTAAATATTTTGCCAGATACTCTGGTACATCGCCTTGCCGGATTCAGTCAATGTGATGGTTCGTTTGCGGCGGTCGTCGGAATCTTCTTCACGAACAACAAATCCTTTTTGAACCAACTGTTCTACCACCCTTGTTACAGTGCTGATTTGAAGGTGCATTTTATCAGCCAGTTCATTCATGGCTAATCCACCATCTTGTAAAGCTTCCAAAATATAACATTGGCTTACTGAAACTCCGCAACAAATAATCTGGTTGCGATCGCGAAACTGGTACTTTTTGACCAAGGTCACAATCTGCTCGTGAAATTTTTTGACTTGTGTATTCATTGTTGACATAAATTTTAATTACTTGCCACTACCAATAGTTGTATGTTACAAGTATTATACAATAAGAAATCTAAAAAGTCAAGCAAATTTTACAATTGCATTCCAGAAAAATAAATTTACTACAGGGTTTTAATTGTATGAAATTTCCAATCATAATACTTCCCCTCCCCAAAAGCAGATTAATTCTAAACTCTCTATAAAATAATTAAACCTTAACTTACTATGAATGCACCGATTACAGAATGCAACTTCCCACTTGACCACCCTGTTTTACTTCTAATGTGCCATAACCAACACCAGGATCAATCCTTCCCCACTTTCCAAACCTTCCAGCGCTTTGCCGATTATCACCCCTTCACACTCTTTAGCTTCAGCACACCGCATGGCAAAACCGGGCTTGTTGGATATTGTCAACAAGTCTCCTGGATGAATCTGTCCATTCTCGGTTGTTGCCTTGACCGGAACTCTGCCCATCAGTACGAGCATGGGTCGGCTGGATATCTTTATTTTCGAAGTTTTCACTTCAACTGATGCGGATGCTGCATCCATTTCCACTGGATTATTTCCCAAGATAAATCCTGGATCTGTTGTTATGATACCGGCGATTAATTGGCTGTTGCCACGAGCTTTACGATAATATCCGGGCACGGTAGGATCGAGTTCAACAATGTCGCCAGCTTCTACTGGTTCGGAAACATTGATGCGCTCGGCTAAGTCAGCACCGCTTGGAATGAAGGAACCCTGGGCAAACACATCGCCAGTGGAACGTTCGACGCGAAAGACAAGGGGTGAAGGTGGAGAGCCAGGATCAAAACTGACCACATAAAGCCCACTCTGTATATCAGAGATGAGTATTTTTCCAGATGGAAAGAACGGGAAAGCACCCCAGGCACCGTTAAATCCGCCTCCCGAAGGAGAGGTGTCAAAAAATCCAGCTTCAAAAATGTTATTGGGATCGGTAATATCTACAATTCTCAGGCCATCTGCATAATGAGAAATATATGCGAAATTGCCTTTGATATGAGCATTATGTGCTAAATTGCCGGGCCCGAGATATTCGTCAGTAATCGAGGCATTGCCTAAGTCTTGAATATCAAAAAGCTTAACCGTTTTACCTTGGGTTTCTTCTGTTGTCATCAGGAAGTTTCCGTCATCACTAAGCCAGGCATTATGAACATAGCCCGCATTAGGAATTTGAATCCGCTCAACAAAAACTGGTGTGGCGGGAACCGCTAAATCGAAAATTCCTATAGAACCGAGAGTTCCTTCAGATACATAAACAATACCATCTCTTGCGTATATATCATGGCATTCAATACCAAACTGAGAAATTTGGACGGGATTTATAGGATTCGCAAGACTGATTGTTCGAACCGGTTCAGAAGCGCTTCCTTCAGCATAGAGAATGGCATTGGCTTCGTCAATATAAATATTATGTGAGGTGCTAATTCCAGTATATGTCCCAACAAGTGTAGCAGAGTTTGGCAAATTGGATAAATCGATGATTTGCATACCCCCACTGGTTTCGTTAACTACATAAGCGAAGTTTTGAAATGTTTTTATATCTTTCCAGATCGATGTTGGGCTTGAAATAAATACAACTTCAGCAGCATTACCGGAATCTGTAATGTCAATAATACTTGTTCCATTTTGTACACCTAATAGAGCATATTCTCTTCCATCAGGCGCAGTGTATCCCCAGCAATCGTTATACCCAACGGATGGATAATCGTTAACATTGTCAAGAAATGTCACGTTCGGGCTACCTTGCGGAGTAAAACCGTCGACCAAATGTGTCGCTGAACTTACTGAGCCTGTCGGGATGATGGGTTGCCCACTCGTAGCTCCTGTGACGTTCGTTATGTTTCCCACAGGTAATGAGACCGTTAATTGATCTCCTGCTGTCAAATTGTTCACATCTCCAGTGAAGATGTATCCCATGGTCCCCAGTGGTACTGTGAAACTTGAGAAGGTTATTCCGTTATTTATGTCTAATGGATTTTCTAGTGTTCCAACTGCATTTTCTCCTGTATCTACACCTCCATTATTATTTGTATCCTGTACCAGTTGAAGATTGGCAAAATCACCCGTCACTATTCCTGTAGTTGTTATCCCTAAAGTTAAGCTTGAGCCGATATTAGCTGCTTCTCCTGATGCTGTTAGACTAAACCGGAATAATTGTGCTGAGCTAACTGAAGCTGAACTAGTAAACGTATCAGTTGCCTGTCCTCCGCCATTCTCTGCTAAAGTCAAGTCTTGGACAATACCGCCACCGTCAAAAAACTCTATATAGGTCTGCATCAACTCTGTCCTCGTAGCCGGCGAAACCCCATCAACCAATTGCCCGAACTCAAAAGAAGTCCCAATCGTGCGACTATTGGCAGAGTTTACAAGCCTGCTGCCAGTCTTGCTTGCTTCTCCTTGAACTAGAATATTCGCTATGCCACAATTAAACGCCGGTGTATTGTTGGATTGAATCAGAAAACCAGTATCAGTTGGGTCAATGTGATCAGGGTAATTGTCGGTTCCAACATTGTAATCGAAGTCCTGACTCTGAGCAAAATCTGATCCCAGGATTCTATTCAACTCACCGCCAAGTGCACCATCAGCTACGGCATTAATTCCAAAAGTAGGTCCAAAATCATGGCCACTACGGTTTGGGGGATCCCAGAACCACACTTCACCACCTTCCAGGTATATGTTTCCACCTGCAGCGATGAAATTCTCAATGGCAGTTGCATCGGCACTGTTTGCCGGGATCACAAAGTTACCAGGATACTGTCCTAAAACAGCAAAAAGGTAGGTGAAATCAGGCAAGTTCACCGTCGTCAGGCTTGTCACTGTCATATTCGATATGCCTAAGGCGTCCAACGCTGCAGCAATTTCAGTGGTACTCGCTAACGCTAGCTGAATGCTCTTCTGTGTTTCAATCCTCGATATGGGTTTACCCCTAACTTTTACTGCTCGATTGACTACCATCTGGGCCGCCGTTGCTCCTGTAGGGTTCCAAACCAAAGCATCGATTGTCTGTGTTTCTATATGTGTCGCTGAACTTACTGAGCCTGTCGGTGTGATGGGATCTCCACTCGGATCTCCAGTGACGTTGGTTATGTTTCCCACTGGTAATGAGACCGTTAATTGATCTCCTTCTACCAAATTGTTCACGTCTCCTGTAAAGATGTATCCCATAGTTCCCACTGGCACTGTGAAACTAGAAAAGGTAATTCCATTACTGATGTCCAATGGATTTTCTATTGAGCCTACTGGATTTTCTCCTGTATCTACACCTCCATTGTTATTTGTATCCTGTATCAGTTGAAGGTTGGCAAAATCACCCGCCACTATTCCTGTTGTCGCTATTCCAAAGGTTAAGCTTGAGCCAATATTAGCTGCTTCTCCTGATGCCGTTAGACTAAATCGAAAAAGTTGTACAGATGAAACAGAACCTGATCCATCAAATGCATCTGTAGCCTGTCCTCCGCCATTCTCTGCTAACGTTAGTTGAGCTGAAGCACCTTGAAGCAATGCTGGTTTGAACATTGCCACCTGCTCATCCATTCGCTGCGACTGCCCCGGTGTGAATTCATACATACAGGCATCGTCTACATAATCCATA
Organism: candidate division KSB1 bacterium; assembly: GCA_022566355.1. NCBI lineage: Bacteria > Pseudomonadati > Candidatus Zhuqueibacterota bacterium. The sequence continues at coordinate 1,509 of JADFJB010000062.1, read as the reverse complement.
AAATTATGAATAGGGTCAACACCAACAGTTGGGCAAGTATCTCGACCGCTCGGGCAACCAGTTGCTGCGGTTTCTTCATCTGGTGTATCATCTATAATGTCACCGGGCACATTGCATCCATTTGGTTCCGGATCAAAGGTATGTAACAATCCCAGGTAATGTCCGACTTCGTGAGTGCCGGTATCACCTTCGTCGAAAGGAGTTGCCGTACCGCCGGGAAGCGTTGAATACAAAACTACTACACCGTGGAGAATATCATTTTCCGGTAAACCTGAAGGTAAATAAGAATAACCTAATATATTATTAGGTGGATTGTTGGTGTAAATATTTAATGTGGTAGTCAGATTGACAGCCAGGGCCGTTTTATATCCCACTTCATCATTATCGTTATACCAGTTGGCATTCGCGGTGCGATCTATACTGAACAGGCTAAATTGAAAGTTGGAACTGACAAAACCTGAATTTAAGGTATCCACCTGGGCCATGATTTGTTGATCGGTAACATCTCCTGTAACGCCATCGGCATCGGTGATGATGTGAAACGCCACCGGAATTATGACAATGCTTTGCCGGTTGACCGGGCCAAATCGTTCAATCCAACTCCGGGCACCCTCCTGGAGCCGCAGTCTTTCTTCAAGGCTTGATGGGCGGGTGGCACAGCGTATGCCATTGACCATCTGGCCATCAGCCCCCTGGTAAATGATATTGGGTTTGGATTGAGTCTGTGAAGTTAATAACTGGTTTTGCTGTTGACCAAACAGTGGGTCGATTGTGAAAAAAAATAATAAAAAAATTAATGCAAATAGTTGTCTGCTATTTTTAATGATCTCACTCCACATATTCTCTTTACATAATATTAAGGTGAATATATAGGAGTATCGCACTAAATGATCAATTTCATAAATACATATCACTCTAACCGACATTACGAGGTTTCGACTGAGAGCCTTCGGTGGCGATTATCTTCCTTACGCAAAACTCTCTGATCCTACCCCAGCACAGTTGCCTAATGCTAATGTGCCATAACCAACACCAAGATCATTCCCTCTCCACTTTCCAATCCTTCCAACGCTTTGCCTATAATCGCTCCTTCACACACTTTTGTTTTACCATAAATCATGGCATAACCTGGCTTAGTGGATATTGTCAACAAGTCTCCTGGTCGAATCGGTCCGTTTTCGGTAGTGACTTTCACAGGGACTCTTCCCATCAATGCTAACATGGGTCGATCTAACGTTTCAATTTCGGTTGCATCCTTATTTGCAATAAATGTGGTTGCATCCATTTCCCCTGGATTATTTCCCAAGATAAACCCTGGATCTGTTGTAATGACACCGGCGATTAATTGGCTGTTGCCACGAGCTTTACGATAATATCCGGGCACGGTAGGATCGAGTTCAACAATGTCACCAGGTTCGACCGGTTCTGAAACATTGATGTGTTCGGCTAAATCAGCACCGCCTGGAATAAAGGAGCCGTCGGTGAATACATTTCCGGATGAAAGCTCGA
>JADFJB010000061.1 GCA_022566355.1 candidate division KSB1 bacterium | reverse complement strand
GCAGAATAGGCAAAAAGCCTGGAATTGTCATCCTGAACGGAGCGAAGCGGAGTGAAGGATCTTGTTTGAAACTCGTTGTAACTCTAGTATAATCAAGTTATTAAGGGCTGTACCAGCAAGATTCTTCTCCCGGCCAGGCGGGATCAGAATGACATTTTAATGATATTGCGCATTGTGCGACAGCCTGCGCAATGGGATCTATTTCCATAAAATTGAAAAAGCATAATTCTAAGTATAAAATAGTTGCAAAATAGATCCCTTCTGAATAACAGTGAAAGGTTCATGAATAGTCCAGGTTAATAAACAGAAAATGGAAAAGGCTATTGTTTACTGTCAAAAATATATCGTTTTTTATGCGGCAATTTCAAAATAAGGTTTTTGAGGTTAAGAATGTTTCCTTTGAAGTGTCAGCTGGGCAAACTTTGGCTTTGTTGGGAGAATCAGGATCAGGGAAAACATTAACGGCATTAGCAACAATTGGCTTATTACCGAAACAGGCAGAAAAGATAGAAGGAGAAATTTGGCTTGAAGGCAGCAGATTTTTTGTTGGTCGTCAATCATCAATTGGCAGGCTTCGTGGAAAAAAGGTAACAATGATCTTTCAATCTCCTTTATCTGCTCTTAATCCGGTTTTTACTGCTGGGACGCAGATATTGGATGTTATTAAAACCCATGCAAAATTATCAAATAGTGAAGCCATTGATCGTTCAATGAGTCTCTTTGAAAACGTTGGTTTTTCCCATCCTGAAAAAATTTATCATGCATATCCACACCAGTTAAGTGGGGGGATGGCACAAAGAGTTATGATTGCAATGGCTTTGAGTTGTAATCCAAAATTAATTATAGCAGATGAACCCACCACAGCTCTTGATGTAACAACACAAATTCAAATTCTTGAATTAATCAAAGACCTGCAAAAACAATATAATTTTGGATTGTTATTGATTAGTCATGATATAGGAGTTGTGGCAGAAATGGCGAATGATATTGTTATCATGCACAATGGCGAAATTGTAGAAGTCGGGATGAAAACGGCAATCCTAGAAAATCCAAAATCCGAATATACTCGTTCTCTATTGGTAAATAGCTGTTTTCATAATTTTATTTGATGGATGAGAGAAATGGATGACCAAGAGATATTTTTTACTGTAATCAACTTAAGAAAAGAATATCAAATAAATCCTAAAATTAAAAATAGTAAGGCCTTGGAAAGGCCGGCTGTGAATAATGTATCTTTTCATCTAAATAATGGTGAATGCATGGCCATTGTGGGGGAATCCGGAAGCGGTAAAACAACACTTGGCCGTTGTTTGTTACGGTTGGTTAAACCGGACGGGGGGAGTGTGATTTATCAAGGGAAGGATCTTTTAGCAATTCCTGAAAAACATTATCGCCATTATCGTAGAAAATTTCAAATGATATTTCAAGATGCTTCTCTGGCTCTCAATCCAAGACAGACTATCGCTTCATGCCTTGCAGAACCAATACGATTATATGAGAAATGTGGTAAGAATGAACTATGGAAACGGGTCGATGACTTACTCCAATTGGTCCACTTAGATGTCGAAATCAAAAATAGATATCCTCAACAACTAAGTGGAGGTCAGCGTCAGCGAGTTTCAATCGCACGGGCTTTGGCTGTTAAGCCAAAACTATTAATTGCAGATGAACCTACATCAAGTCTGGACGCATCAGTAAAATACAAAATCATTGAGTTATTAAAGCATCTCCAACTTAAATTTAAAATGACAATGGTTTTGATTTCACATGACATAAATTTGGTTTTAAATATGTCGGATCGTATAGGAGTAATGTATAAAGGTGATCTGGTTGAAATATCAAATACGAATTTAGCGATTCACAATTTAATGCATCCTTATTCCAGGTTGCTGATAGAATCTGCAAGATTTAATAAAGCATACAATGATACGAAAAATGATTTGGACCCTTCTTTCCTAAAATCTAAAGGAAGCCAAGCGTGTAGTTTTTCAGATCGCTGCCCATGGACAGAAATGAGATGTTGTCACGAAAAGCCACTTCTGAGAAATATAGGAAATAATCATTTTGTAGCTTGTCATTTTGCTGAGAAAGTTGCAAAAGAGCCTAAATTTTCTAGAAATATTAAAGCTAGTGAACCAGTTTTTTAAATGGTAAATATGGTTAAATTTTTAATAAATCGATTATTGCTTTCATTATTGATCATTTGGGGAATTCTTACAATAACATTCTTGGTTATTCATCTCGCTCCTGGTGATCCTTCCTCGATTTATGTTAAACCGGAAATCGGAGCAAAAGCTGTCGAGAACATTCGTCGTCAGATGGGTTTGGATCTTCCCTTATGGAAACAGTATTTAAGTTGGGCTTCCGAATTCATACAGGGGAATTTTGGTATTTCTTTCACTCATAAGAGACCTGTAAGTCATATCTTTGCGGAGGCAATTCCTAATACATTGCAATTAACGGCAGTGGTTTTTCTCATCCAGTTTATTGTTGGTATTAGTCTCGGGATCATTATGGCAGTAATGTATAAAACAAAGGTTGATTTTATATTGAATTCTCTGTGTCTTTTTTTCTATTCATTGCCGGGTTTTTGGCTTGCTTTAATGGGGATTTTATTGTTTTCAATTAAACTATCATGGCTTCCATCAAGCCAGATGGAATCATTGCAACAGATTGATGGATTCTGGGCCCAAATTGTCGATCGAATTCAACATCTGATTATGCCTGTTGCGGTGTTGGCAATCCCATTTATTGCTTATACGGCAAGATTTGTGAGAGGAAGTCTGTCAGATGTGCTGCAACAGGACTATATTCGAACAGTAACCGCCTATGGCGTTAATAGATATAAGATTCTCTTTAAATATGCTTTAAAGAATGCGCTTTTACCTTTAAACACATTAATAGGTGTTTATTTACCATTTCTCTTAGGAGGCGCTGTGATTACAGAGTACATTTTTTCTTGGCCGGGGTTGGGAAGAATTACTGTTAATGCAATTTTTGCACATGATTATCCGATCATTTTAGCAAGTGGTTTTATAGCTGCAGTTGCAGTTATTGTCGGTAATCTAATTTCTGATTTGTTGTATCATAGAATTGATCCCCGTATTAAAATTGCGGGTCATGTTTAAATAAAACCAATAGAAATGTCAATAGCAGTCCAGACAATATCAAATAAAAATGGTAATAATTTAAATCGAACTGTTACTTTTTGGAGCAGGTATTTACGTCAAAAATCTTCAATTATCGGTTTAATCTTTGTTTGTGCTTTGACCCTGGGTTCAATATTTAGTACTACCATTACAAATAAAGACCCGAATGCTCAAGGCAATCTATTAACAAAACGTTACCTTTCACCATCTACCGATCATCCTTTTGGTACCGACAAATTCGGTCGTGATATTTTAAGTCGAGTACTGTTTGGTGGACGGATCTCCTTATCGATTTCTTTCAGTGTGGTAATCCTATCCATGACCATAGGCTTGATATATGGAACCGTATCCGGATATTTTGGCAGCTTTATAGATACTGTGATGATGCGGCTTTTGGATTTTAATCTGGCATTCCCAACTATATTTTTAGTAATCACTGTATTATCCGTTTTTCAATTGAACCACTGGTACTTAGTGCCTGTCTTAGCTTTAACTGGATGGATGGAAACTGCCAGAATAGTTCGTGCAGAAGTTTTGTCATTAAAAGAAAGAGATTTTATACTGGCTGTAAAGGGATTGGGATTCAATCACTCCAGAATTATATTTCGTCATCTTATACCTAACTGTATGGTCCCGGTTATCATTGCAGGTACTTTCAAAATTGGCGAAGTCATTTTGTTGGAATCTGCTTTAAGCTTTATTGGGATCGGCGTGCAACCTCCAATAGCCAGTTGGGGCAGTATTATTAATGATGGAAGAAATGTGTTATTAAGTAGTTGGTGGATTGCGACTTTCCCAGGGATTTTTATCGCTTTAACAGTAATAAGTTTTAATTTAGTAGCAGATGGATTAAATGAAAGTCTTAATATTTAATGTTTCTATTATTCAGATTTAGTAGGGAATGATAAAATGGCAAATACAACCAAAGGCCTAAACAAGTTTGAGCATGAAATAATCGGTGAGTCGCCTCAAATTATTGAGGTAATCAACACAGCTAAGAAAATTGCTCGAACTTCTTCAATTACAACTTTGATCACTGGAGAAAGTGGCACAGGGAAAGAATTATTTGCTCGGTTGATTCATAATCATAGTGACGCTGCGAACCAACCGTTTGTGGATATCAACTGTGCAGCAATTCCCGAGACATTATTGGAATCGGAATTGTTCGGGTATGAAAAGGGAGCATTTACCGGCGCCCATATAAGTAAAAAAGGATTGTTTGAGTTAGCCAACAGTGGATCCATTTTTCTTGACGAGATTGGCGATATTACGTCAAATTTTCAAATAAAAATATTAAAAGCTGTAGAAACAAAAAGATTTCGAAGGATAAGCGGGCTCAAAGAAGTCGAAATTTCTACGCGAATTATTGCGGCGACAAATGCAGATCTCAAAGAAGCGGTCAAAGCAGGCAAATTCAGAGAAGATCTGTATTATCGTTTAAATGTTTGTGAAATTACGATACCCCCACTTAGGGAACGCGGTAAAGATGTTCTTATTTTAGCCCAGCACTTTATTGACCATTACAACAGAGAATTTGACCGGCAAGTAAAGGGTTTGTCACCATCTGCAATTGAGAATGTTCAAAATTATCCATGGCCTGGTAATATTAGACAATTAAAAAATTCAATTGAAAGAGCAGTATTGGTTGAAAGTGATGAGTGGATTGAACCTGATGATATATCGTTGGATTATCGAAAAGAAAAACGCCATGAAATTATAGAGCCTGTCATAAATACAACCAACAAATCTATAGAATTTAACAGGTTTGAAATTCCAGATGAGGGTATTTCAATAGAAGAAGTAGAGCGCGGCCTCATCTTGAGTGCTTTGGAAAAGGCCAATGGGAATATTAGCAAAACTGCCAAGTTATTGCGAATCAATCGTGGTAAATTACGATATAAGTTGGAGAGAATGGATGTTCCATCCGATTTATCAAGTTCTTTGAAGTTAAAACCTCAATACTCTGTAGAACCAGCGAACCTAAATTAAATTTTGAAGAAGAATGCTTACCTTGAATACGAAATAAACAACAGCCCTAACCATATTGTTGTTAACGTTGTAGATACAAATACTGGAGAAATCATTCGGCGCATTCCGCATTTAGAAAGTTCTCCAAGTGAAAATAATTTAGGGAATTTGGTTGATGAAAAAGTTTGAGTTGATGTAATCTAAGCGCTTTCATTTTCTACAAAACAGATTCGGGGTTTATCACTCTAATGCATAAATAACTCTTATTGCTTGGAAAATATAGCAATCCACCGTATATTTTCAATTGTTAAAAGAACTCTATCTGAAATTCCATTTGAAATATATTAGACAAATCCATCGAAATATTTGCCACGGATCGAATGTCTGCAAGACGATTGCACCTCGATGACTTATGGTTTGTGATGTTTCGAAACAAGGTAGAAAATCGGTTTGTTGGTCGAGCCGGTCTGCACAATACTGAAATAGAAGGCAATCCCGAAATCGAATTGGCTTATGACTTTGCGATTTGAATACTTTGGCAAAGGCTTAGCCACCGAAATGGCGACAGCAATATTATCGATTGGATTTGAAAAATTCAGGTTGCCGGATACTGTTTCCTTTACATTGCCTTCTAATCTTGCATCGAAGCGGGTCATCGAAAAGATTGGATTTAAATATGAGAAAGACATCATTTATGCAAGCCTTCCCCATGTTTTTTACATAATAAATTCAAACATGAATACAAAAGAAAGTACCTGACAAATTTAGATGAATCAGTGAAAGAAGTAAAAATATCCATCCAATTAGCTCGAAGACTAGTTTTGCAGTCTCAACTCCTTTCTGGCAAGGTAAAATCAGAAAAAGGAAAAGAGGGTGTCCTCCAATCTATAAACAAATTGGGTTATGTGCAAATCGATCCACTATCTGTTATTGAACGCGCACACCACCACACATTATGGACACGATTGCCGGATTATGATGCCAGGTACCTGAATGAACTACAAGCAAAAGACCGGCTTATTTTTGAATATTGGGGTCATGCGCTTTCTTATTTACCTATGACTGATTACCGTTACTTCATTCCCAGGATGGATAATTTCAGAAATCCAAAAACCAAATGGGTTCAGATTCTACAAAATCAAGGTGAACCTTTTATTCAACCAGTGCTGGAACGAATCCGGAATGAAGGCCCATTGAGCATCAAAGAGTTTGAAGCAAGCTCGAATGATAAGAATTCAGAGGATTACAAGAAAGCTATGGGAGTTACATTGGAGCTGCTCTTTTGGCGGGGAGATTTAATGGTTTCCAGACGAAATAATTTACAGAAGTATTATGATTTAACAGAAAGAGTGATCCCAGGAAATATAGACATTACAATTCCCGCTAATCATGAAATCTGCGAATTCTTAGTTGGCCGGGCCTTAAGTGCCTTCGGTGTAGCACAAGAAAAAGAGATTAGACTTTTTATGCAGCCAGAGTCTTCACGAGATTTTCATTTTCTTGCTGCCAATAAAAAAATGATATCTTCATATCTCAAAGAGATTGTTCACAGCGGTAACGTCATTCCATTAAAAATTGAAGGGATCGAGGCAAAATTCTACACTATGAAAGGAAATATTGAAACCATTTCAAACCTTAAACAAGTCCTTCCTACTGTTTTTATCCTTTCTCCTTTTGACAATTTGATTATCCAGCGTGAACGAACAAAGCTTTTGTTTGGATTTAATTATGCTTTGGAATGCTATACTCCAGCCACCAAAAGAAAATATGGCTATTTTGTTTTGCCAATCTTATGGGGTGAGGTTTTTGTGGGACGAATGGATGTAAAAGCAGATAGGAAGAATGCTGTTCTAAAAATCCTCAACTTAGTTTTTGAACCTGAGTTTAATTCCTTTGATGAACTTTTACCCCTATTTTCTAAAAAATTGATTGATTTTGCTCGATTCAATAAATGTGATATAATCGAGGTTGATAAGGTAGTACCAGCAAAAGTAAAATCAGAATTGGTTCAGCTGGTGAAGAATTAGACAGGTTTTACAGCATGGCCAAGATATAAAAAACCTTACTTTTTGTTTCATCATCCATAATGGAGTTAAGCTCCACGGCTAACTTGTTGATTTCGAATTCTCATAACAAAAATCATTTTAGAATGTTTATCTTGTTCATAATTAACATGCTAAGTGTAGATAACTATTGTATGCCAACCTAAATTTATTTATTTTCGAGAGCAGAGATATTGAAGTATGGTTGAACATGACTGAGTTAGCTCAAAAATTTGTAAAAGAAGCTCTTCTTCTTCCACGTGGAGATAGGGCAGAATTAGTGGTGAGACTATTAGAAAATCTTAATAATGACAATACAAACAGAAGTAAATCGTCTTAGGGCTGAAGAAGCGAAAAAACGTGTAATAGAATATGAAGATGGCAAAATCGAAATCGTAGATGGCAAACAAGTATTCAAAGAAATCAGAAATCGACTTAGGGGATGAAATACTTTAAATAAATAAATTATAATTTTAAAATGAAAGGGAATTAAATGGGAAGAAAAGAAGTGGAAGAACAAGCCATAAAGCTTGCGAAGGACAATAAAAAGAGTGAACCTCAAATAAAGAAAATATTCTGGTTTCCAAATGATGATGAAGTTCGACTTGTTGAAATTGAAGATGATTTTGTCATATCAGGCAGTAAAATTGTAGAACCATTTTACTTCGATGCTTCACCAAAGGATGATTTGCCGTTACCTTCCGGAGTTGCGATTATTCGAAGCGATGAATTTAAAAAAATATCACTTCCTGATGACTGGGGAAGTTGGGACGATGCGCAAGAACTCGAGATCGATTAATGACTTGGAAAGATGCCTATTTAAAACAAGCGTTTTCGGATTATAGTATTTACCAGGAATTCCAAAAACCCAAAAACAGAAAACCTGTTTGCCATCAATTGCATTATTTACAAATGGCAACTGAAAAATTTTCAAAATCTCAATTATGTAAAGGAAATAAGCCACCTGAAAAAAAGACACATTTTGTGTTAGTAAGATATTTACGAACAATTAAGCGTTTACCTCAAATTAGAAATATGCTTGGTTTTAAAGGAAAGCACGAAGCATTTGGATATTTTATAGACAGTCTAATACCAGTAGCAGATATGATTGAGAATCTTGCTCCGGCAGGAAGTGGAATGCCAAAGCCAAATCCTGAATATCCATGGGAGGACGTAAAAACCAAACAAGTAGTTTCTCCACTTGATTATGAATTTATGAATCTTTCCGATTCAATTACAGTTATGGCAAAGTTTAAAGCTTTATTTGATACATTAATGCATCGTCATGGATATAAAAATCTCTATTAATTAAATGATTCTACAAGCAAATTATAAAACTAATATTACCTCTTCGATTGAAAATCTATCTAAACCCTACCCACCTCCTCCGAAGCTTCCCGAATCATAAACTCCTGAATTTTAGCGCCTGCGTCCACTAAACTTTTTACAACTTCCACATAATTCCCTTTTGAATTATCACAATACCTAGAACCATGATATATCCTTTTGTTATTCAAAATCAAGACAAAATATTTCGGTCCTCCATTCTTTATTTTGCGATTACCTAATTTTTTACTATTTTCATAAAACGTAAGACGTGAAACTGCAGCCGGTAATATGTTTGCACAGATATTTTGTCTGTAGCTTTTTAATCAAAAAGAATGCTGGAGAACCTTGATGAATAATTTGAGTAGAAATTAAATGCGAATTATCCTGTACTGTCTTCTTTTTTCCTTTTTAACCCATTGTTCCAAAGATCTCTCCAATAATTTCAGTGACATCGAATTGGCCTGGCTGGATACGGCCAACCCGGAAGAATTAGACTGGTCAGAGGCAAAATTAAACGAGGCCGAACAATTCTCCAAGGAAATTGGTTCGCCGCAGTCTTAGTATTGTATGACGGCTATATTATCGCATCCTGGGGTGAAATCGAATATAAATACCTCGTACATTCGATTCGCAAAAGCTATCTCAGTGCGATGTATGGTATACATGTAGATCTCGGTAATATTGACTTGAACAAGACACTGGCTGACTTAAATATTGATGACACTCCAAATCCTTTGACAGAAACAGAAAAGCATGCAAAAATTTCCGATCTATTAAAAGCCAGGTCCGGGATTTATCTGCCGGCAGCTGCAGAAAGTCCGCAAACCAGGGATGGTAAACCACCGCACGGTAGTCAGAATCCGGGAGAATACTGGGTTTACAACAATTGGGATTTCAATGCATTAGGAACTATTTTCGAACAAGAAACCAATACAAAAAGTTTTGAGGAATATGAGAAGCGCATTGCCGGTCCGTAGTGATTATTGGCAATTGCAAGATTTGATCAGAAATGCAACATTGGACTAGTTGCCGCAAATACTAAGCTGCGATATAAGAGGAGAAGTTAAGGTCAATTAACATTAAGAGAATCAATATGATTTCAAATCCAAAATTATTCGGCCATTCTTCGCCAGTATTTCCTGTTCCGGATGTCATAGAAACAGCAAATTATTATAAAGATTACCTGGGTTTTGTCATCACATTCACATATGGCAATCCACCTTATTATTCTGTTGTGAAGCGGGATGATATTGGAATCCACTTTACAAAAGTAGAAAACAGGTCTGTTGGAATTTAACCTAACCAACTATTCATTTTTGTTTATGATGTGGATGCGGTTTATCATGAATTTAAACAGAAAGGTATTGTAAATATGCAGGAACCTGCCAACCGTGATTATGGCATGCGTGATTTTGAATTTATTTGATTTGAATGGCCACAGGCTGACATTTGGCAAGAACATATAATTGTAGAATATGCTAAATTCGAACACAAGTTCACCGAAGTTCACAACACAGCTGTTTGTTTTGCCAAAAACCAAATCTTTTAGTATCATTCGCTAATGAATTTTTTATTATGGAATATACCTAATTGATTGAGAGCAGTATGAGCGAGAATGAGCGAATTTCTTCCGATTTCATCCGGAACATCATTGCAGAAGACTTGAAAGCGAATAAAAATGACGGACGGGTTATGACTCGCTTTCCACCCGAACCCAATGGTTACTTACATATTGGACATGCCAAATCATTTTGTCTCAATTTTGGCATTGCCCTGGAAAACCAAAACGGTATTTGCAATCTACGTTTCGATGACACCAATCCGACTAAAGAAGAGCAAGAATATGTTGAATCCATAAAAGAAGACATACGTTGGCTCGGTTTCGATTGGGAAGATCGCGAGTATTATGCTTCCGATTATTTTGACCAACTCTACCAATTTGCTGTACAACTCATCAAAGATGGTAAAGCATATGTGGACAGCCTGAGCGCAGATGAAATCAGGGAATATCGCGGAACATTGACTGAGTCGGGTAAGAATAGCCCATACCGTAACCGATCTGAGGACGAGAATTTAGATTTATTTGCGCGTATGCGGGCTGGCGAATTTCCGAATGGGACACATGTATTGCGTGCAAAAATCGATATGTCATCTCCTATTATTAACATGCGTGATCCGGTTCTTTATCGCATTTTACACACTGAACACCACCGCACCGGCGATAAATGGTGTATTTATCCAACCTATGATTTTGCTCATGGACAATCGGATTCTATTGAAGGAGTTACCCACTCGCTTTGCACCTTGGAGTTCGTAAACCATAGACCGTTATATGACTGGCTTCTCGATGAATTGAAGATTTTCCATCCACAACAGATCGAATTTGCCCGTCTCAATCTAAGCTATACGGTACTAAGCAAACGTATGCTTTTGGAGTTGGTCGAAAATGATAATGTGAATGGTTGGGACGATCCTCGCATGCCTTCCATTTCCGGTTTTCGCAGACGCGGCTACACACCTGTATCGATCCGCAATTTTTGTGATCGTATAGGAATTGCCAAGTTCAATAGTTTGATAGAGTTAGCGGTATTGGAAAACTGCGTCCGGGAAGATTTGAACAAGCATACTGCCAGGGTAATGGGAGTTCTTCGACCCTTGAAGGTAATTATTGATAATTATCCTGAAAACAAAACCGAAGAGCTGGATGCGGTCAACAATCCCGAAGATGAGAGCATGGGAAAAAGAAAAGTGCCTTTTTCAAGAGTGATCTACATCGAAAGGGAAGACTTTCGCGAAGACCCGCCAAAAAAGTTTTTCCGTCTCGCTCCAGGCCGTGAAGTTAGGCTGCGTTATGCATATTATATTACATGCACTGATATTGTCAAAGATGACCAGGACGAGATTGTAGAACTTCACTGCACTTACGATCCGGAGACGCGGGGTGGCTGGTCACCGGATGGACGAAGAGTAAAGGGAACCCTCCATTGGGTATCAGCTCAGCATGCGATAACCGCTGAAGTACGACTATACGATCGTTTGTTTACTGTTGAAAATCCCAGTGGGCATAAAGAAAAGAATTTCAAAGAGTTCTTAAATCCTAACTCTTTGGAAGTTCTGACATCGTGTTTTTTGGAACCAAGCCTTTCCAATGCTAAGCATGGAGAACGCTTTCAATTTGAACGACAAGGGTATTTTTGTGTCGACCCTGATTCATCTCCGGGAAAACTGGTTTTTAACCGAACGGTAACCCTGCGTGATTCCTGGGCAAAGATCGAACAAAAAAATCTAAAAAAATAATTTTAGTTTGTTTAGCTTCCCCCATTTTTTTTGAATCCCGACTTTATTTCAAAAGCATCATTTTTTTCGTAACTGTGAATAGCTTTGTATCCGTTCCTTTTGCTTCTATGCGGTAAATATAAATACCACTTGCGGCTTTATTGCCGAAATTATCCAACCCATTCCATTCAATTTTGAAATAACCTGGCTGTGATTTCTTATCGACCAATGTGCGAACCAATTGTCCATAAACATTGTAGATCACAATCTTAACATTCACTGTTTGTGGCAACTGATATTCAATTTTGGTTGATGGATTAAAAGGGTTAGGATAATTTTGAGCTAAACCGAAATCAGTTGGTATTTCAGCTGTCTGATCATTAACTGCAGTAGTAATATCTACAATGAAATTACCAATACTATTTGTCGGACCAATGGTTGTAATGCCATCTGATGCTAATACACTCCACAAGACTGTTGGCTGTCCATTCGCTATTCCCAATGTGTTGAAATTAATCACAAGTGAGGTATCAATAATCGTAATTTCTTTAAAGGCACCTTCGATAATCAATGTTAGCTTATATTTTATAGTATCATTATCTACATTGCCAGCAGCAGACCATCTAAATTCAACACTATTTTCTTCAATATGTATGCCATCAACTGGCAGCAATCTTTCAAATGGACCCGGTGGATCATCAACAGGAAGAACGGTTATTAACACAGTTGCAACATTCGATGTGTCTTGATTATTATCATTGATCGTGTAAGTAAATTGATCAATGCCAAAATAATTTTTATTGGGAGTATAAATAATATTACCATGAACACTTTTTTGAACTGAACCATGAGATGGAGGATTTACAATAGAAATAGATTCACGATCAATTTGTCCATCCGAATCCGAATCATTTGTAATCAGTGAAAAAGTTACAGATGCATCTTCATTTGTAAATGCTGTATCCGCAACTGCTATAGGCTTTCTATTCAAGGCTTTAATGTAAATACTGACCAGAGCAGGGTTTGAAACTGCATTGTTATTGTCTTTAATTGTATACTTGAGTGAATCCGTTCCAAAAAACCCATGATTAGGTGTATATAATATTTCTCCATTTTCATTAGAACTTACCACACCATGATCCGGTAAATCGACAAATTCAATCGTTGACAGGACAACTGTGCCATCGATATCAAAATCATTTTTGCTAACATTAATAGTTACTGCTTGATTTTCAAGTGTTGAATCCTGATCCGCCATTGCCACCGGTGCATCATTGACGGAATTAATGATTACAAAGACTTTACCTGTTCCGGCGGCACCATTATCATCCAGAATATTATAAAAGAATGAATCCGTTCCATAGAAATTGGCTGCAGGCGAATATTTAAGTGTCTGGTTTTCAGCATTAATACCAACTAAGCCATGTTCTCCTTGTGAAGCGAAAGCCAAAGTGATCACACTTCCATCGATATCGAAATCATTCGCCAGAACGTCGATATCAACAGATGTATCTTCGTCAGTGATCACTGTGTCAGCAATAGCCACCGGAGCATCGTTAACAGCATTTATAGTAATTGAAATATTCACAGGACCAACGGTAATTGGAGCAGATTCACCATCACCTGTGTCTGTTACGATGTAATCAAAACCTGCCTGCCCGATAAAATTTTCGACAGGAGAAAAGTGAGCAAAATGCTCATTTTCTAATATTGTAGTTCCATTCACCGAGTTAAGAACAGTAAAAAATAAATCCTGCTTAGAAGTCTCAATATCCTCAACTAACAACCTTAAATCAAAGGTTATTTGAGTATCTTCTTGAATTATTGCACTGCCTCCGGTTGCTTGTGGTGGATCGTTAACAGGATTAATTGTTACATCAATTGTTACCGGACCAATTGTTATTGGATCTGATGTTCCATCACCTTTATCGGTAACTAAATAATGGAAACTTCCAGAGCCGTTATAATTTGAAGTTGGAGTAAATTGCGCAAAATATTTATCGTTCAATGCCACAACTCCATTTGTGGCATTGGTAACCGTAAATGTCAAATCATTATCTGCAGTCTCCAGGTCATCAACTAGTGTCCGTAAATCAACTGTTGTATGATTATCTTCGATTGTAACGATCGAAGTCGCTGATGCATTAGGAGCATTATTAATTGCTGCGACAGCCACATTGATTGTTATTGGACCTGTCGTAATTGGCAATGACAAACCATCACCTGTATCTGTAACACTATAAGTAAAACTTCCCAATCCATTAAAATCAGCATTTGGAGTAAAACGAACCGTATGGTTATTATCAAGGAGTTCGGCAATTCCATTGACCGTATTATTAATGTAAGCTTCAAGCACCTTTTCAGGGATCCCGACGGAAAAAGTAAGATTTTCATCCGGAGTTTCGATATCCTCAACCAGCGGGAATAAATCAACTTCAATGGGTATATTTTCGTTAGTATTTAAGGTAGTTCCTGTTGCGATTGGAGCATCATTCACAGGAACAATTGTTATACTAATCTGGAATGGACCAATGGAAATCGCCGGCTGGTTTCCATCACCAGTGTCTGTAACACTATAGATAAATCTAGCCGATCCACTAAAATTCGATTTTGGAACAAAATGTGCAATATGGCTGCCATCCTGAATAACTACAGTGCCATTTACCGAGTTTGCGATTGTAATTATCAAATCCTGGTCCGGAGTTTCGATATCGGTAACGAGTGCATCTAAATCGATGTCGACCTCTTGATCTTCATCAATGATAAGTTCTATCGAGGATGCGGTTGGAGGGTCGTTGATCGGATTGATTGAGATTTCAATACTTTCCGGTCCTACTGTCTCGGGAGCTGCCGTACCATCTCCGGTGTCAGTTACTTGGTAATTAAAACCTGCATTACCATTGAAATTAGAATCTGGTGTAAATCTAGCTGTATAACCATCCGCAAATAACTCGACACTTCCATTTATCTCTTCTATTATTTCAAAGAGTAAATCATTAACGGCCGTTTCCTGGTCAAATACTAAAGTTCGAAGATCCACGTCGACTTGTTCGTTCTCATCAATATTTAAGCTCCTTCCCTCTATTACTGGCAAATCATTCACAGGATTCACATTTATATTAATTTGAATTGATTCTACGGTTATAGCTTGTGCTGAACCATCGCCAGTATCTGTCACTGAATAGACAAAACTTTCTGTGCCATTATAATTTAAATTGGGAGTAAACCTCATCGAATGACCATCTTCCAGCAATTGAACAGATCCATTCGATGCATTACTTACGGTGAAAATCAAATCTTCATCCTTAGTTTCTACATCTTCTACCAATGTTTGCAGATCGATAGTGATTAATGAATCTTCATTAATATCCACAGTTATCGACGAAGCTTGAGGAGTTGAATTAACAGGTGTGATTATGATATCAATTTGAATAGGACCAACTTCTATTGGTAGTGCCGTGCTATCTCCCGTATCTGTAACAGAATACGAAAAGCTTGCATTTCCATTAAAATTAAGATTGGGAGTAAAACTGACTTCATGACCATCAAGCAGTTCAACGGATCCATTTATAACTTGGTTAATTGTAAAATTCAAATTTTCATCAGCAGTTTCAATGTCAGTTATACGGTTATTCAAATCAATATTGATTGACACATTTTCAGCAATAGTCACATTTGTATCCGACACAGCTGGGATGTCATTGATTGGGTTTACAGATACATGAATTTTGACTGGCCCAACCGTATTCGACGGATCTCCTGTATCAGTCACTAAATAGCTAAATTCAGCTGAGCCATTGAAATTTTCATTCGGTACAAACTGTGCCGTATGGTTATCTGGTAAAAGATTAATAGATCCATTTAAGGGACTTTCAACTTGAAAAAACAAAAGACTATTTAAAGTTTCTTCATCGCTTACAAGTGAATGCAAATCAACATCCAATGATATATCCTCGTTTGTCGTTAAAGAATCCCCTGAAGCAATGGGCAAATCGTTTACCAAGGTTATAACGATTGTAAAAACAGTAGTATTTATAGTATTCCCTTCAATTCCATCAGATACATTAAAATCGAACGCATCACTGAGTGTGAAGCTTCCATTGTGTTTATAGGTTAATCCACCGTTATTAATATCATCCTGAGAAAATGTTTCACCGACAGCCAGGTTGACTCCATTTAGCCTTAACTTTCCATTTACCGGAATAACCTCTAATGTATAAATTAGCTCATTATCAGCATTGTCCACATCAGCCACTAAAAGTTTATTATTTGATATTGTGGCAGAATTTCCTTCCAATACATTCAAACCGGCATTAATAATTAAAACTGGCGGATCATTTAAGCTGGTCGCTCGTAAATTTTGAATCGAAAAAATTAGTACAAAAAGATTAAATAATATTATCTTGTACATAGTTATTTCAAATAATACTCCTACTTTATTCTGGAGTTTATCGCTAATTATTTCTAAAAACTTCTTCATACAAAGTTTCCCTCAATTTAACAACTAATATTTATCCCTTTATCACAAAGAATAATGCTTGGTGTAATAAAAATATGCTGAAGGATTTAAACTCATTAATCTCACTAAACAAATCCACTTACTAAAATTATCTCTTAACTTTGTCAAATTTTCTTATTTTACTATTATTGCGAATTAACCTGTGTTATCATGAAACAAACTGTTTTAAGATACACCACTATTATTCATTCTTCTAGCTTGTAAACCTTATAATTGCTTATAGTTACAACAAGTATGCCAGTTGTAAAAAATTTGTATTTACGGATTCAAATGCTCTAATTAATTATCCCTGTATTTTTAAAAAGATAAAGATCAAAATAGGTACATTAATAAAAAAGCCTGGACCTCTCGATCCAGGCTTTCCTCTGGGCGGTAAATTCTAAATACGAGATAGTTCTCTGTTTCATTTCATCATTAGCATTTTCCTTGAAAATGATTTTTTACCGGTTGTAACAGTGTAAATATAGACACCCGTAGAAACCGGAAGACCTGACTCACTTCGTCCATCCCATAGTACACTCTTAAATCCCGCAGTCTGCTCTTCGCCATGGATGAGAATGCGTACGAGCCGGCCCTGTAAATCATAAATCATTAATTTAATTTGGGTTGTTTCTGCTAAATTATAGCGAATATTGGTTTCCGGATTAAAAGGATTTGGAAAATTCTGAAATAATTTAAAATGACCCGGAACCAGTCCAGCTTCCCCAGCGATATTTTCCACAAATGATTTCTTTCCAACTGCTAATCGTAAATTCTTGCTTAAAAAATCATTTCCGGTTTTAACTGAATACACAGGATTCTGTTTAAGATTATGGGTAAGTTTGAGACTTTCATCGATTAAATAAATTTCCCATTCTTCGGGTAAATCACCAATCCAATCAAATGAGAGTATTACTATTTCATCTAACTGATTGGATTCTACCCGGAAATCCCAGACTTGATCTGTTTTATCAATCGGTCTAATGTCCGAACTAAACATCCGGGCCGGTTGATCCCACTCTGAATGCGGAAATGACACTGAGACAAAATCGCCTATTACAGGGGGTTCGGCAAAATCCAGTTGGTCGTAATCAACTTTAGCGTTCTTTCGTACACCTACCCAATTATTTTCATCAGTCATTTCACCTGCAGTCGCTGATATTCTAACCAACCATTCCCCAGCGCTTAAATTTATCAAATTTTCACCCGATTTACCCAGGCTGCCTGGTGCTGCTTTTGGATTGAACACTAAATAAACAGGATTGTTATTGACGCCCTGATCCGGAATATAGATTGCATAGCCCTTCCACGGCTCCATAACATCGGTTATTTTCCATCCTTTTTCATAAGAGTTTATGACAATATTAGCGCCGTTGGTTTCATTCTCAAAGGAAATTGAATCTTTGTGAATCGGGAAAGCAAAAGGTGTCGCAACCAGGTTCCAACCCTCATAGATTTGAAATTTATAGGGTTCGATTGTGTTTATGGTTAAGCCTGGTCCACTATCAATCACAATGTTTTCTGAACTAGTTATGACAAAAAATGCCCGGCCCGGATTAAAGTTTCGCACAAGAGTCCCTTCCAACAAGCGAGAGTTTTCAGGATATTCGGGACGATAGTCAAATAACCGCCAAACCGTATCATCGGATTTACCAAGATCATCCGCCACCACAGCAGATATAGTGCCATCGTTTAATGAAAACGGAACTGAGAATAATTGATAGCTGGTTTCGTTAACTCCTGATATAAGAGGAACAGCTTTACCATCAATATCTGTGGGAAATTCTCCATCACCGGAAATTCGGGTTCGAATTGGAAACCAACTTTCATTCCCCCCATCATCCGGCCAATTATTTCCGTTACCAACAATATCAATAGCTTTTATTCTAATTTCTAATCCCCTGCTGGTCACATCTTGCGCAGGAATATCAACAATAAACTCATCAGTATCTCCTACTCTTTGAGCATAGCGAGATGGTTTTAAAGTTTCTGCACCGCCCAAGCGATATTGGATCAAAACACTATCAACCTGGGATTGGTCAGTAACAATAAAACGATCTTGGAAAATTTCACCAGCGTTTGCAATATTTTGGTCATTGGTAAGCTTTCGCGTAATCACCGGATTGCATATATCCCAGCGATATTGAATCGCCGTCACAGAATCCTTGCTGGAATTTCCGGTAGAATCTGCGAACCAAAGATATAACTCATTTTCACCGCATTGAAAAATGTTATCAAAACCTATTGAGAAAGTAAATTGGGTTGCACCGTTGCCAGGCAATAGTATCAGTTCATCATACTCATGGTCATTTGCCGGAATTGAGTTAAATTTCCAACGAATTTCTCTGGCATCATAGGTGCCTCGATCACTATCCGTTGGAATATCTACGGTTAAAGTAAATGTATCATGATCACCAAACCATTGGGTCTCTGGAATCGAACGACTCAAAACGGTTGGTGCTTTTGGCGGCGTAATATCAAAAACAAAACTTTCTTGAATAGCATTCAGGTAACCTGAATTTCCGCTACCATCAACCAGCCAAATATAGCAATTCCAGAACCCTGTTGTTATCCTCCCTCTCAAAGGAATTTGGACACACGCTTCATCCAGTTGCAATGCATAGCGGCCACCGAATTTAGTTGTGTCAGTAGCAGATTGAGGCGGAGAAGCACTGCTGGAAAATTTCCACCAAACTTCAGCTATTCCACTTGAATCTACCGGATTTTGCCAACAAATCGATAAATTATCGGCATTTGTATATCCATCAAAATTACCCCAAGTTGCAGTCAGTTGAGTGATTGGTAACGGAGGAGTTTTGTCTAATCCAAATCCATTTAGATTAATCGAAAATACGGCTTGTGATTTGTCGTTGGTAAAAAACGTCACTCGATTTCCATCGTACGAACCATAGTCAGGTGGATGGAAAATGATGGTGACAGACTTGGTATCTCCCAAAGCTAAGGTAAAATTAGTTGGAGAAACGCTGTAAGCACTTGAAAGTGAAGTTGTAATATTGTCAACTTTAAGATCCGCATTCAGATCAGGATCTGGGGCTGGTAAATTAAGCACGAGCACTTTTCTCTTTGTTGAAGAATTTTCATCAACATCACCGAAATTGATAACCAAGTTTGGCGATAGAATCATTCTAGGCCCAAATCCTGAACCTGATAATGGAATTTCATTTGTCGTTTGATTGGGAGCAATTGCATCGATAATCAAACTCCCACTGAAATCAAATCGATTTGTAGGGCTAAAACGAATTTGTAAAACAAATGACTGGTTTGCTGTAAGTGTCAACCTTCCCGGGTCATTCGTAGCAATGAATGGCCCTGAGATAGACCGAATGGTAAAGATCAAATCTGAGGAATTATTATTACTGATTGTTATCGATAAATCTTTAGATTCTCCCACTTGAACATTCCCAAAATTTAATGCCCTGGGATTAATCTGAGGTTGAGCAAATACTGTATTTGTCGCTAGAGTTACTGACAAAATAAATATTAACCGCATTAATTTTTTCATTCTTATTTTCATAATTATTATGCTTCTTTATCCTCCTTTCTATTTTATCATGGAAAGGACGGAGGGCCGGGAAGCGGTAACGCTACTTCAACTTTCGGTCCTCCCGGACTGGATTTAGCTTCACCATTTTTATTGAGCAAATACATTCCGAGACCTGCCCCGGAAGCTAGGGCAAGTCCCATGATTATCCAAGTAGTATGACTCTGATCAATTTGAATTAGATTGTCGGTTAGCACAAAACTTTTTGATCTTTCACTTGCGCTCGTCCCAACCAATCTCGCAGCCACAATTACCATATAATCCTGCAAATCTCGAAAATTTCCCCTGACGACAGTATTTACAGTATTGGTAACATTTCCATCCGATACATCGACTAACCGAAAATCTAATATATAATTTGTTCCCCTTCTCTCAATGGTTCCGTTTACAATGTAGCCCACACCCAAAGCATTTGCAGCTTCAGTCTGGCAATAAAGTGTGGCACAGGAATACAAATCGATGTTGTTTTCTCTTAAAATATTTTCTACCAGAACCATTTCTATTGGATCGTACCCTTGCATCCCTTGAAATTCGTTAGTTAAAACGTAAGTAATCCTTCTCATTTCTGTTCGTTTTAATGTCCCTTGGCCTTCAATTGGCAACACTGCAATTTTATTTCCTCCTGATTTTAACCCTTTCGCAAGGACAATATCTGGCAAAAACAGACCTGAAAGGAAGCTGATAAGAAGGATAAGACAAATGGTTTGTTTCATTTTAAATTTCTTTTCCCTAATTCATTATTTCGCGTTTCAATCATAAGACCACTATTGAACAAAATAGCTGTCTCAGTTGCTTTCGCAAAATTAATGCCACTCTAATTTTAAAATTGGATATGATTAAATTATCTGGGGTAGGATTATAGCTATTGATCCTCCCAAGACCATAATGCGTCTAATGGAGAAAAAATGATTTGGTTTTATTGTAACGGTATCCTCTTTAATTATAACATGTTACAAATAGGTGATTATTGTGACACACAAAAAAATACTGCCTTAATGATTTTTTTTGATAATAAATCTTTTCAATGCTAAACCGTAAAAATTGACTCAATAAAATAATTCTGAAATTAACAATAGTGCTCATCTCTGATCCATTTGTAAAAACATGAAACAAGAATTGTGAAAATTCTTTAGCGAATGACCCTGGTATATTTACCGCTGATCCAACCTGTCTTACTAGATCGCAAACGAATTTTTAACCATCCGCGAAGTTGTGTGCGGCTCTCAAACTGCTCTCCCTTTCGTACAGAATCAATAACTGGATGTTGCATCCCGGGTCCGTCTCTCACATATAATAAATTTGCCAAAATCTCAAATCTCTTAACTGAATTTTTAGATTCAATGGTTGTCATTCCGGAAAAACTCTTTGAGGATGCTTTGTGAAAGGATAAATTCAGTGAAAAACCATGGATGTAGGAATCACCAATTTCACTATTTGTCAATCCATAGCCCAATTTCAAATCTATATTCGACAGTGGGATGTTCAAAGATGCACCGGATGTGAATCGATTCTTATTCATACCAATTTGAACAGACAAATTGTTAAAGGATTTGATTTCCACGCCGAAATGACGAACCGGTTTTTCATTCCACCTGTTTTCGATTTCACCGCTGAATAACAAGTACGGTGCCAAGTGGTAAGATGCACCAATCCTGATAGTTTGCTGAAACAGATCCGTGAAACCATTATCCCATTTTTTCTGTGTATTGATGTCCTGAATCATAATACCCATTTTAAAATTTTGAATAAGAGTAACAAGAATGGCAGCATCAAATCCATAACCTGATGCTGTTCTATTGTCTAGAGAATGATAAATCCATTTAAAATTTCCGCCCATTGAAAGGCGGGAATTTATTTGTCGGCCAAAAGAAATCATGAAAGCATTTTCCGAATTGCTGAAAAAATAATCGGGTTCCAGTGTATTCGTTTGCCTGGCTTCCAGGTTGTTGACCTTATAACCAATCCAGCTGAAACCAAACGAACCTACCCTTCTCAATGGCAAGACCGAACCAATAAAGTGAAATGTACGATCGAATGGCAAATGGCTGTATTGTACATTTAGTTGAATATTCCTCATTTGAATGAGGCCGGCAGGATTCCAATATACAGCAGTAGCATCATCTGCAATGGCAGTGAATGCGTTCCCCAAAGCTAACGCACGAGTGCCAACGCCAAATCTCAGGAAAGCGCCTGGAGAGCCGAAATTGTCATCGGCAAAAGTAAAATTAACAAACAGGAACAAAGAGAACAGATGATGAATTAATATAAATTTACTTTTCATAATTTAGTCTGCTAAATTTATAAACCGAAGAGCACACTGACATAACAGAGTACTGTTTCATTAGACTTGACCCTGGCATTTCTTCTATTTCACTTCATTATTTTGTTCAGCGAATCGTGACAATTCGAATAACATTATGGATTCTACCCACAGTTATTTTACAAATGTAAACACCACTCGCGACATAATTGCCCTTTGCATTTTTGCCATCCCAAAAATCATCAGTATGTTCTCCAGCCTGTCTCATCGTCTCATCAAGAATTGTTTGAATTAAGTTATGATTCATATCATAAATTTGAATGGATACCCATTCATCTTGAACCAGGTAATATCGAATCCAAGTGTTTTGAATATTCAATGTCATTGGATTGGGAAAATTATAAACAAGCTGTAAAGTCGATTCGCCTTCCTCAATATCATTATTTTCGTCGTTTAAATGAATACTCACCTCTTCGGAAAAATCACTTTCATTACCTGATTTATCATAAGCTGTTACTGCAAAAAAATAGGTGTTTCCGGAGGTTAAGTCATTAATCAACCACGAAGTATTATTTTCCACATCAATAACGTGTAGATAATCTCCAGAACGTAACCCATAATAAATTCGATATCCCGCTAGATCGGGCTCTGAATTTGGCTGCCATAAAACAAGCACTGATTCTAACGAAAACAGGACAGTATAAATTGAATAAATAATTTGTAAACTCATAAATCCCTTTGCTACAACTTTGTTTCAATTCATCCATTAAAATCCTTAAAAAGACCGGTTGTCAGAAACACAGCATAATTCCTGACAACCGAAGGTTCAAAAGAATAATTTTATTTTGGATCAGTTTGCCAAAGCGTCTTCTAATATTTTTTTACTTTTATTTTCAAATGGCCTTTCTTCTTCCATCTGCTCTATTGGTTCGAATTCTTCCTCAGATTGAGTTTGAAAATCAGTTTCTCCGAACCTTTCTTTTCCTCTTTTGAAAATCCAATACACAATACCGCCCACAATGAGAAATCCAAGAATAATCAAAAGCACAATTGGCATAATTGAGGAAGATTCCGGCTCGATATTAGACGTCGAGAGCATTAGTTTACTCTCTTCTTTTTGAGTTTGTTTTTGAATTACAGGTTGTGCTTTCTCCTGGGGACCCGGGGTAGCTTTTTTCACCTTTTCGACTTTCTTAGGATGGATCATCACATTTTCTAAATTTCGTACAAGTTTGTTTACTTTTGTGATGGTTTTAGCTTTGTGCAATTGTTTAATTGACTCAAGATCCGGAATGATAATATTTTCATTAGGATGCACAAGGTTGGGATTTGGGGCACGATTGATCAATGCCAATTCTTTCCAATAATCCGGGGTGCCATAATACTTTATCGAAAGCTGACTCAAATACTCACCCTTTTCCACATTATGGACAATCGGTTCATCAAGAAATAAACGGAAACTCCATAAAATGCTATCTTGAGTCAAACCGAAAATCACAAGTGAAACGACGGAAACCACCAACATGACTTTTTTCATTGTACTACCTCCAATTTAAGTGATTAAAAAATTAACCGGTTTTGATCAAGAGTATTCTCAATAGTCGTGCCACCAGGATTAGCCAAAAAACTTCTAATAAAATTAAAGGACTTTAACCTTTAATTTACAATAGGTTAGACTTTAGCATTGTTTAAAATCTCAATAAATTCAAAAAATAAAGAATCAACGAATATTGTAATTTTTACACAGTTAATTTAATCCAACTGAATAATCCACTCAACAATTAAGCAGCTTAAGTCTCAATTTAATAAGGGTTTGTAGATATTCCCCTGGCAACACAAAACGTATGTAATAATTACATAGTTTGTTATATTAGTGTTGACCGAAAATTCACATATGTCATTTCGACGAAGCCCTTCGGCTCCGCTCAGGATAAACTCCGCGAGGAGAAATCTTTTTTCAAAAACTATGATAAGATATAGGAATTACGGAATTTATAAGATTTCTCACATCCGTTCGAAATGACAGTGTACACTATGATAAAAGAGTTTTCGGCTAAACCTTATTTAGTTGGTTGGACTTTAATCCCGTATTTCCCCATTTTGTTATATAAGGTTTTTAGACTTACTCCAAGAATCATTGCAGCTTTAGTCTTATTATAATTGACTCTTTCCAGGTTCTTAACAATCATGGTTTTTTCAATATCGGCAAGACTGGAGTCCAGGGCAATAGATACCATTGTTGGGTTCATCGCATTTTCGAGCAGCCTGTTAGGCAGTACATCCGTTTCTATAATTTTCCCCGGACTTAGAAGCACCGATCTTTCAATTACATTTCTCAATTCACGGACATTCCCCGGCCAGGAATAATTCATCATTAAGTTCATACAATGAACAGAGAAGCTTTGAATTTTCTTGCTATTCCGTTGATTGAAATATTGTAAAAATTCTTTTATCAATACCTGCATATCTTCGAGTCTTTCCCGCAAAGGTGGAAGTTCCATTTCAACAACACTCAATCTATAATAGAGGTCTTCACGCAAAGTTTTACGCGGTTCTTGATTTGTTGCGGCAAGAATCCGAATGTCAACCTTAATTTCTTTCTTACCACCCAATCTTCGGAATTTTTTTTCTTCCAATGCTCGAAGGAACTTTGCCTGAACATCCACCGGCATATCACCGATCTCATCCAAAAACAGGGTACCCCCATGAGCAAGTTCAAAACAGCCTTGTTTCTCTTGCAACGCTCCAGTGAATGCCCCTTTCTCATGACCAAAAAGCTCATTCTCCAGAATATCTTTAGGGAATGCTGCACAGTTAATTGCAATGAACGAACCGGAACGACCGCTTTTCCGATGGATGGCTTTAGCCACCAATTCTTTACCGGTACCGCTTTCCCCTGTTATAAGAACATTTGCTGTGGAGTCTGCCACTGCAGTTATCATTTGATAGATTTCCTGCATCCGTTTACTTTGTCCGATAAGTTCATCAAAACGGACAATATTTTTTAACTCATTCTCCAATTGCCAATGCGATAAAAGCAAATTGTAATGATCCATGGCTTTGGGAATTAAAGATAACAGGCGAATGGTTTCAACCGGTTTGGTTAAATAATCATATGCGCCGGCTTTCATTGCTTCAACGGCTGTGGAGACAGAACCTTGTCCTGTAATAAAAATAAATTGTGTGATGCTGCCGTTTTTTTTCATACGGGCAAACAATTCGAATCCATCCAGTTTTGGCATCACAAGATCAACCAATGCGACGCCAATCTCATTCTCCTTCAATTTATCCTGTGCTGCTAAACCATCCAATGCTTTAACGACCTCATATCCCTGGTCTTGCAAAAGGGTGCCCAAGCCCTCGACGATATTTTCTTCATCGTCAGCAATTAATATTTTATCTTTTGAAGAAGACGAATTCATATTCATTTCAATTTGATTGTCGTTTGGTTTTGGTTTGTTTACTTTTAGCAGCGTTGGGGCTAGCTTCCGCAAATTCCGCAATCATCTTTTTTATTGTATCCATTTCTGAACAAACAATACTTATATGTTTTTTTAATTTTGTCAAATTTGGCTCATTCGACCGATTTAATTCGATTTTGATAACCTCCAAATTGATCCCCATTGAATGTATGGGATTCCTGATTTTGTGCGAAAAGTGTTCAATCAAGTTGGTGGAATCTTTATCTATTTTAGGTTTTTTCATCGATTAGTTGAATTCAGCGCCAATTTTCTTTTTTTCGGCTGACCCATAAATATACAATATTTTTCCGATAATCGCTT